>JBGTBK010000167.1:0-7915 GCA_041749355.1 Sandaracinobacter sp.
CGAAGCCCTCACGGCAGACGGCGTGAACTTGCGCCTCGGCCAGCAGGCCGAAGCTGTCGAGGCACTGGACGGCGGCTGGGCGCTGAAGGTCGGCGGCGTTCTCATCCCCCACGACGCCCTGCTCGTCGCCGTCGGCCGCACCGCCCGCACCGAGGGCTTCGGCCTCGAAGCCCTCGGCATCCCTGCAGGCAAGACGATCGAAACCAACGACTGGCTCGAGACCCTCCACCCCAACATCTACGCCGTGGGCGACGCAGCCGGCCCCTACCAGCTCACCCACGCCGCCTCGCACCAGGCCTGGCACGCCGCGGTGAACGCGCTGTTCGGCACCTTCAAGCGCTTCCGGGTCGACTATTCGGTGATGCCAGCCGCCACCTACACCGACCCCGAAGTCGCCCGCGTCGGCCTGACGGTCGCCGAAGCCGCGGCAAAGGGCCTGTCAGTCGATGTCACCAGCCTGCCGATGTCCCGCTTCGACCGCGCGCTCGCCGAAGGCGCCACGCAAGGCTTCGTCCAGCTCATCACCGAGAAGGGCAAGGACCGCATCCTCGGCGCAACCATCGTCGGCCACAACGCGGGCGAGCTCATCGCTCCCATCACGCTCGCCATGCGCCACAAACTCGGTCTCAAGAAATATATGGGCACCATCCACGCCTACCCGACGCTTGCCGAGGCCGCGAAGCTGACGGCCGGCGAATGGCGTCGCAAGACCGCTCCGCAAGGCCTCCTGAAATGGGTCGAACGCTACCACGACTGGCGCCGCAGCTGATGCAGGCGCTCGCCCAGCTGCAGGGCCTGATCGGCATCGCTCTCGTCGTCGCCGTCGCATGGGCGCTGTCCGCCAACCGTGCCACGCCTTTCCCCTGGCGGTTCGCCGCCGGCGCGCTTGCCCTCCAGCTCGTCCTCGCGCTCCTCATCGTGAAGGTCCCCGCCGTATGGGCCGTGATGGGGGTCGCCAACGACGCCGTCGCTGCAATCGAGCGCGCCACCCTCAAGGGCTCAGCCTACATGTTCGGCTACACCGGCGGCGGCCCAATCCCGTTTGTGCTCAAGGAGGGCGAGGCCCCACCCCTCATCATCGCCTTCCAGATCCTCCCCCTCATCATCGTCTTTTCCGCCCTCACCGCGCTGCTCTGGCACTGGGGCGTGCTGAAGCTGCTGGTGCGCGGCCTCTCCTGGGCGCTGCGCCGCACGCTCGGTGTCTCGGGCGTCGTCGGCCTCGCAGGCGGCGCAAGCCTGTTCCTCGGCGTCGTCGAGCAGCCGCTGGTGACGCGCGCCTGGTTCGACCGCATCAGCCGCTCCGAACTCTTCGCACTCATGGTGCTGGCGATGTCCAACATCTCGGGCGCCCTCCTCGTGCTCTACGCCAGCACCATCGCCAAGGTCGTGCCCGACGCCGTCGGCCACATGATCTCCGCCTCGCTGCTGTCGTTGCCGGCTGCAATCCTGATCGCCCGCCTCATGGAACCCGGCGACAGCGCGACCGACGCCCAGATCGCCGACGTCGACCTCGGCACCACCAGCAGCATGGACGCAGTCGTTCGCGGCACAATGGACGGCGTCCAGCTCTTCCTCGCGGTGCTCGGCATCATCATCGTCGTCTTCGCCCTCGTGGCGCTCGCCGACGACGCCCTCTCCCTCCTGCCCGCAATCGACGGCGCCCCGCTCACGCTCAAGCGCCTGTTCGGCTGGGTCTTCGCCCCCCTCATGTGGGCCGTCGGTGTTCCCTGGTCCGAGGCGCCCACTGCCGGCGCCCTCATGGGCACCAAGGCCATCCTCAACGAATATGTCGCCTATCTCGAACTCGCAGGCCTGGCGCCGGGCACGCTCTCGCCCCGCGCCGCCCTCATCACAACCTATGCGCTCTGCGGCGTCGCCAACCTCGCCAGCGTCGGCCTCATCGTCTCCACCATCGGCACGCTGGCACCCGCCCGCCGCGCCGAGGTGGCGTCCATGGGCATGCGCAGCTGGATCGCCGGCAATGGCGCAACCCTGATGATCGGTGCCATGATCGGGCTGGTGACACCGGCCTGATGTTCGACGCCCGCCTGCGCCCGCTGATCGATCCGCCCCTCAACAGGGCAGGGCAGGCGCTCGCCCGGCGCGGCATCACTGCCAACCAGGTCACTGCCGTCGGAATCCTTGCAGGTCTCGCAGCCGCAGCCGCAATCCTCGCCAGTCAATTCGCCACTGCACTCGCCCTCATCCTCGCCAGCCGCCTGCTCGACGGCCTCGACGGCGCAGTCGCCCGCGCAACCGCGAAAACCCCCTTCGGCGGCTATCTCGACATCGTCGGCGACTTCCTCTTCTACGTCTCGGTCCCGCTCGCCTTCGGCCTCGCAGACCCGGTCAACCTCAAGCCGGCAATGCTGCTGCTCGCCGCCTTCGCCCTCACCGGCGTCAGCTTCCTCGCCTTTGCCTCCGTTGCCGCCGAACAGCGCCTCGAAACCACGGCCCATGGCCAGAAGAGCTTCTTCTACTCCACGGGCCTTGCCGAGGGCGCCGAAACCATCCTCGCATTCCTTCTGATGTGCCTGTTTCCGGCCCATTTCGGCCTGATCGCCACCCTCTATGCCGGCCTGTGCGCGCTCACCGTCCTCCAGCGAAGCCTGCTTGCCTGGCGCACATTCCGCCCGGGGGCTTGAACCAGAGCGTGCGTTGCGCTCTTGTGCCCCCAACAGGCGGAGAAAACGGCATGTTGCGGATTCTGGGCTCGATTGTACTTCTGCTGGTGCTGCTGGTTGCAGGCCTGATGCTCTACGTCCGCTTCGCCCCGCTCGATGCGGCCACCTGGCACGTCGATCCCGTCACGGCTGCCACGCCGGAAACCCCCAACAGCTTCCGCGTCCTCGCACCCGGCAGCACCCCGGGCCCCGAGGAGATGGTTTCGCCTGTCTATGCCGTCCCGCCCGCGCAGTTGATCCAGGACTTCGATCGCATGGCACTGGCCCAGCCCCGCACCGAGCGTCTCGCCGGCACACCGGATGGCGCTGGCTATGTCACCTACGTCCAGCGCACGCCGCTTGTCGCCTATCCCGACTATGTCTCGGTCCGCGCAGTCCCCGTCGCAGAAGGCCAGTCGGCACTCGTGATCCTCTCCCGCTCGCGCTTCGGCAAGAGCGACCTTGGTGTAAACAGGGCGCGTATCGCCGAATGGCTCGAAGCGCTCGACACGCCAAAGGCCTGAAGCAATGGCAAGCCGCGCCGCGCTCCTGCAAGGCCAGCCGACCATTGCAGCGGAAGCTGCTCAGGCCCTGCGATCCGAAGGTTGGCTCAGCCGCTGCCCGTCGCCGTTCCGCGAGGCCATGCTGGACGTCGCGATCTTCCGCCGGGCGCGCCAGGGTGTGGAGTTCATCCACGGCGGCACCCCGACAGGGGGCATGTTTGCCATCTGCAGCGGAACGGCCGAAATCGCCTTCCCCTCCGGCCACCCCGACACACGGGCGATCCACCTGATCCAAGCCGGCTTCTGGGCCGGCTACAAGGGTCTTCTCGGCCATACCCGCTTTCTCACGGTCTGCGCACGCACCGATGTGGTCTGGGCCCTCGTTCCACAGGCCGCGGTGGAGCGGCATCTGGCCGAGCATCCCACGGGCTGGCGCCAGATCGCAGAGCTTGTCGACCAGCTGCTTCTTGTCGCGACATCCGCGATGGCCGACGCCACCCGCCAGGATAGCCGCGACCGGGCTATCGCCGTCCTCCTTCGGCTCGCCGGCTGTCGCGACAGGGATCCGCCCGGAAGGCCCGAGTTCGAGATCCGCCTCAGCCAGTCCGACATTGCGGCAATGGCAACCATGTCCCGCAACACCTTCAACGGGATTGTCGGCGAACTTGTCGAGACCGGACTGGTCGAACTCGGCTACCGCTCGATCCGTTTGCTGAACACAAGCACGCTCCGGGCAATCATCGCAGCCGACGAGTGACGGCTCGCCTTCAGCCCTCCGGTGGGTCCACCACATCCGGAAAAAAGGGCGTTCGCGGGATGGTAACCGCATAGGCAGCCGCGCCCACAAGCAGCACACCCGCCAGCACCATCACGGCAGACCGCGCAAATCGCGCCCGCAGCAACTGCCCCGTGCCGGCCAGAAACAGCACCAGCGACAGCAGAACAGTCGTGAAGGTGAAGCGGTCGCTGATCGCATTTGCCGCCTGCCCCTCCTGGAACGCGGCCTCGGCCTCGTCCCGCGCCTCGCCGGCTGCAGCACGCCCCTCGCTCAACACGTTCGGAAGCGGGATCGCCGGCTGGTCGGGATCGACCTTGGCAGTGGCAATGTCGGCCGGCAGCTTCGCCCGCCAGTCGTCGAACAGGCGGCGCTGCTGCGGGTCCAGATGGCGCTCGTAAAACCGGGCACGAATGGTGTCGCCGTTGATCGTGGCGTGCAGCCAGGCGTGGGCAACAGCCAACGCAGTCGTCTGCCGCTGGGTCGCAACGATCTCCAGCCGGCTGGCCTCCGTCTGCAACCGGTTCGCCTCGGCAAAGGCGGCCGCCTGGGTTCCGCCCCACAAGGCAGCCTGAAACGCCGCCCAGGCCGAAAGCAGGCCGGCCGCTGCCAGGATCACACCGGCTGCAATGTCCACCAGCCCCGGGCTTCGTTCACCCTCATTCACGGCCCACCTGCCCCTCCTCCCGCTTGCTGTTGTAGGCCTCGATATCCTTCACCAGAAACCAGTTCAGCCCGGTGCGGATCGCCGCAATGGCAGCCAGCTGCCCGATCGATTCCCACGACGGCGCAATCGCCGACCGGATGATGTCGGCCGCCAGCGCAAACTCCAGCGCCAGCACGATCCACAGGGCAAAGCGAAACCAGATCTCGCGCCGCGCGCCTGTCCCGCTCGCCCGGTTGACGACAGCACCCAGCGTGCCGACGATCGCCTCCACCGCCGCATAGGCCAGAACCAGCACCACAAAGGCCTCGATCACCAGCGCGACGATTGCAGCGATTTCCTGGAACTGTTCTTCCATTGCCGTCCCCTCTGTCCGTGTCACTGCACGCTAGCGTCGGCACACCGTCGCAATTGCCACATTCTGGACTGTCCCTTTCGCCCTGTCAGCGCAATAAGGGACCAACCCGTCAAGCAGGATCTCAAATGGCTCTCGAAACCTTCGACACCGGCACGCGAATGGCGTCCGTCCGCACCAGCGCTGCCTTCCAGCGCACGCGGATGGCCGCAGACCGGACATTGATGGCCGGAATCCGCACATCGCTGTCGATGATCGGCTTCGGCTTCACGATCTTCTCCTTCTTTCGCACCCTCGCGCGCGACGGGCTACTTCGGGAAGGTGCCCATCAGCACGCGCCGGCGTTGTTCGGGCTGTCTCTGGTCAGCCTCGGCATCGTGGTTCTGACCTTCGCGCTGATCGGCGAATGGCGTTTCGAAAAGTCGCTCAAAGAGCAGCGCCAGGTCTTCATCGACGCCGGCGAGATTCGGGCGGACGAGTTCTTCCCCCGCAGCTGGGTCTGGCTGATCGGCCTGCTGCTGCTGCTGATCGGGCTGTTCGCCATCGGCAACATGGCCCTGAGCCTTGCGTCCCATCCGATGAAATAGGCCCGAACAAATGGAAAGGGGCCGGGCAGTCGCCTGCCCGGCCCCCCTTGTTTGGCTTAGGTGATGGGCCTCAGGCGCCGCCGGTCGCACCAGCGTGCATCTTCTCCATCACGCCTTCCAGGTTGAAGCTCGCTGCCTTCTGACGCGGCGGGAACTCCGCGAAGGTCTGCAGGAACTCGCCAATGAAGGCCTGGCCTGGCACCAGCAGGTAGACGTGGTCGAACATCCAGTCCCAATAGCTGTTCGACGTGATGTCGGCATGCTCATAGGGGTCTGTCTTCAGGTTGTAGATCTTGGGCAGTCGCAGCGTCACCAGCGGCTCGGCCCAGATCATGCAGGTGCCGGGCATCCGCTGCTCCATGAACACCATCTTCCAGTTGTCGAACCGCAGGCACGCCAGATCCCCGTCATCCGTGAAGTAGAGGAACTCCTGCCGCGGCGACGGCGCCTTGCCGGTGATGTGGTCGAGCTGGTTGTAGCCGTCCAGGTGCACCTTGTAGGGCTTGCCGTCGAATGTCGCGCCCGTCTTCAGCGCCTCCTTGATGTCGCCCGCGCCCGCAATTGCCGCGAAGGTCGGCATCCAGTCCAGGTGAGCGACAATGTCGTTCGAAACGGAACCCGGCGCGATGTGGCCGGGCCAGCGCACCATGGCCGGCACGCGATAGGCGCCTTCCCAGTTGGTGTTCTTTTCCGAACGGAACGGAGTGGTGCCGGCATCGGGCCAGCTGTTGCAGTGCGGGCCGTTGTCGGTCGAGTACATGCAGAAGGTGTTGTCCGCGATGCCCAGCTCGTCCAGCAGGTCCAGCAGCACGCCGATCGCCTTGTCATGGTCGATCATCACGTCGTGATACTCGCTCTGCCAGCGGCCGGACTGGCCCAGGCTCTCGGGCTTGGCGTGGGTGCGGAAGTGCATGTGCGTCGTGTTGAACCACACGAAGAAGGGCACGCCCGCCGCATTGTGACGCTTGATGAAGTCCACCGTCAGCGCCAGCGCTTCGTCGTCGATCGTTTCCATCCGCTTCTTGGTCAGCGGGCCGGTGTTGTCGATCGTCTGCCCGCCCTTGCCGTCGGCCTTGCAATGCAGCACGCCGCGCGGGCCAAACCGCTTCAGGAAGTTCGGATAGTCCTTGGCATTCGGATAGTCGCGAAGCTCCGGCTCTTCCTCGGCATTCAGGTGATAGAGGTTGCCGAAGAATTCGTCGAAGCCGTGCATGGTGGGCAGATGCTCGTCCCGGTCACCCAGGTGATTCTTGCCGAACTGCCCGGTGGCATAGCCCTGGTGCTTCATGATCCGGGCAATCGTCGGATCCTTGTCGCTCATCCCGGCCTCAGCCCCCGGAAGGCCGACCTTGGTCAGGCCGGTGCGAAGGCCGCACTGCCCGGTGATGAAGCTGGCGCGGCCGGCCGTGCAGCTCTGCTCGGCGTAATAATCGGTGAACAGCATGCCCTCTTCGGCGATGCGATCGATATTGGGCGTCTTGTAGCCCATCATCCCCTTGGTGAAGATCGAGAGGTTCGACTGGCCGATGTCGTCCCCCCACATGATCAGGATATTCGGTTTTTTCGCCATCTCCATGTCCTCCAGGCTGTGGTGCCGACGCGATACCAGCACCCCTGCGGCATTGTGGCCCATTTCTGTGCAATTGTCGTGACCTCAGCGACAACCAAGCCCGCTCGAACCCGCCAGGGTTCGCAAGCCCGCCCGGGCGCCGGCGCCATTGCGCCGCCCCGTCCGGAGGCCCTCGGCCGCGAGGAGAAAGAACTGGCGGAGAGGGAGGGATAGTACACTAACTCAATTTTGTCATTTGTTATCAGGTATTTATGAGAGAGTAAAATCGGAAATTGTAGCAGATTTTGTAGCAGCCTCAGTCGAAGGATGGCAGTCGGCATACCAAAATAGGTTCGCAGTGATCGCGCGCGATGTATTCCGCTGTTATTCGGACCCGAGTTCGAATCCCGATTCATCCGCCAGAGCCAGTTCTCGCTTGGCGGCAATGGGCCCGTCTGCCGCCTGACCGCTTCTGAACTCCGAAAGCGGCAAGCTAACGCTGTGTTTGCGGTGTCGGCATCAACCCTGGCAGCAGGTCAAGAGGTGCCAGCACCAGCAGTCGTGGCGCGCGCCGACGGCGAAGGTCGTTGCTGAAGCGCCGGCGGCAGCTCGCGCTCCGGCATCAGCGCCCCGCAGCGCGCCATATTTCCAGTGCCAACTAGTCCGCGTGCATCCAGAGCGTGTGGCTGTCGATCTGCAGCCGGGTGATCGCGCGCCAGGCGTCTGCCCGCGAGACCGCCTCGGCGAGAGCGGCTTCTTGCGCCAGCCGCTCGGCATAGAGGCGGTCGGCGTTGTCCAGACCGCCAAGCGCAAGGCCGC
>JBGTBK010000168.1:0-8745 GCA_041749355.1 Sandaracinobacter sp.
ACCGCCTCGCCCAGGCCTTCGGCCGCCTCATCCGCTCGGCAGACGATCGCGGCGCCTTCGTCCTGCTGGGTGCGGCCGTGCCGTCACGCCTGCTCTCGGCCTTTCCGCCCGAGGTGCCGATCCAGCGCCTCCCGCTCGACAGCGCGACCGCCCGGATCCGGGACTTTCTCGGGGATTGTGCGCCACCGCCGGGGCCTCTAGGGAACGCCGCAGGGATGGGAGCCGACCGAAGCGCATGAAGACCTTGAGCCTGCTGCGCCACGCCAAATCGAGCTGGGACGATCCCGTCGAACGCGATTTCGACCGGCCGCTGAACGGCCGCGGCCACCGCGCCGCCCGCCGCATGGGCGAGTGGCTGCTGGCCGAGGGCCTGGCCTTCGACCGCATCACGGCCTCGCCGGCGCTCCGCATCCGGCAGACCATCGAGGGGCTGGAGGCCGGACTTGGCCACCGCCTGCCTATCGAGCAGGACAAGCGCATCTACATGGCGTCGGCTGCCACCCTGTTCGATCTGGTGCGCGAATGCCCCGAACCCGTCGGCCATCTCCTGCTCATCGGCCACAACCCGGGCCTTGAGGACCTGCTGCTGATCGCGACCGAGGGCGACGGATCGCCGCTGCGCGCCGAAGCCGAGCTGAAATACCCGACAGCCACTTTCGCCACCATCGAGATCCCCTGCGACCGCTGGGCCGACCTTCCCGAAGGCGGCGCGAAGCTGACCCGCTTCATCCGCCCGCGTGACCTCGATCCAGCACTGGGGCCTGACGATTGAACCGCAGGGCTTGCCCCTTCGCGTCCATCCCCGCTACCAGCCTCCACACATGGCCGTCGCCGACACCCTCCTTCGCCCGCTGATCGCGCTCGGTGCCTTTGCGCTGGGGCTGCTTGCAGGCATCGGCCGCCTTGCCCTTTTTGCCGTGCAGGGCGTGCGCGCTGCGATCACCCCGCCCTGGTATCCGGCCCGGCTGCTGGAACAGATGGGCCTCATCGGCTGGTTCTCGCTTCCGGTGGTTGGCCTCACTGCGCTATTCACGGGCGCGGCGCTTGCCCAGCAGATTTATGTCGGCGGCCAGCGCTTCTCGGCCGAAAGCACCGTGCCCGCCGTCACCGTCATCGCCATCGTCCGCGAACTTGGCCCCGTGCTCGCCGGCCTTATGGTCGCCGGCCGCGTTTCATCAGCCATCGCCGCCGAACTCGCCACCATGCGCGTCACCGAACAGCTCGATGCCATGGTCACGCTCCGCACCGACCCCTGGGCCTATCTGATCGCCCCGCGGCTTGTTGCGTCCACGCTGATGCTCCCGCTCCTCGTGCTGGTCGCAAACGTGATCGGCGTGCTCGGCGGCTATGCCCTGTCGGTGGGTCGCCTCGGCTTCAACGGTGCTGCCTATCTCGCCACCACGCGGCGCTATCTGGAGGCCGACGACATCGTCTCCAGCCTGGTCAAGGCCGCAGTCTTCGGCTTCTGTCTTGCATTGGCCGGCTGCTACCACGGCTTCCGCTCGGGCGGTGGTGCTGCCGGTGTCGGGCGCGCAACAACCAACGCAGTCGTCTCGGCCTTCATCCTGATCCTGCTCTTCAACCTCGCAATCACCGTTCTGGTGTTCGGCGCATGAGCGAGCCGCGCCTGCGCATTCGTGGCCTGAAGAAGGCTTTCGGCCCCAAGGTCGTGCTCGACGGCATCGACCTCGATATCGCGAAGGGCGAAAGCCTCGTCGTCATCGGCGGCTCGGGCACCGGCAAGTCGGTCCTGCTGAAGTGCATCCTCGGGATTATCCGTCCCGACGCCGGCTCGATCCGGCTGGATGGGCAGGAACTGGTTGGGCTGAAGGGCAGGCCGCTGGCAGAAGCCCGCGCGCGCTTCGGCATGCTGTTCCAGGGGGGCGCCCTGTTCGATTCGCTCCCCGTCTGGCGCAACGTCACCTTCGCGCTGACCCAGGGCAAGCTCGGCGGCGGCGCGAAGATGCACGCGCTTGCGGTCGAGGTGCTGGCAAAGGTCGGTCTCGAGCCGCGCGTTGCCGATCTGCGCCCCTCCGAGCTGTCGGGCGGCATGCAGAAGCGCGTCGCGCTTGCCCGGGCCATTGCCGCCGCGCCTGAAATCCTGTTCTTCGACGAGCCCACAACCGGCCTCGATCCCATCCGCGCCGACACCATCAATGCGCTCATCCGCGAGCAGGTGACCGCGCTTGGCGCCACCGCCATCACCATCACCCACGACATGGCATCCGCCCGCCACATCGCCGACCGGGTGGCGATGCTGCACGCCGGCCGGATTCACTGGGAAGGCCCGGTCTCCGCACTGGAATCCAGCGGCAACCCCCATGTCGACCAGTTCGTCCACGGCCGCGCCGAAGGCCCCATCACGGCAGCCATTGCCCCCTAGCGCACAGCCTGTTTGCCTGTTCTGCGCGGGCATGCCCCCACAGCTGCCGGCCCGCCCTTCCGGCTTCGTCCCCTTGGCCTGCGCAGGCGGCGCAAGAATCGTCCGGACCGCCGTTACACTTGTTCACTTGGCATCCTGTGGATGCCTGCCATGTCTCGGCGGCACGGTCTGGCGCGTGATGCATGCGCCGGCACCAGACAGGTTCGGAAAAAAGATGGACAGCACAATGTCACAGAAGCGGACACTGCTCCTTGCAATCGCCCTCGGCTTCGTGGCCGGCTTTTCTTTTGTCGCGGTCGCCAACAACGGCGGCCTGCAAGGCACCGGCGGCCCGATCGCCAGCTACTCCGCCGCCGGCTGATCCGCCTCTTCGGACGCCTGCATCGTCCATAGCTCGGCATAGGTGCCGCCAAGCGCCAGAAGCTCGGCATGGCGCCCCCGCTCCACGATCTGCCCATCAACCAGCACGAGAATCTGGTCGGCATCCACGATGGTCGACAGCCGGTGGGCGATCACAAGCGTGGTGCGCCCTTGCTCCGCCAGCTCCAGCGCATCCTGGATTCCCGCCTCCGTCGCCGAATCCAGCGCGCTCGTCGCCTCGTCCAGCAGAAGCACTGGCGGGTTCTTCAGCAGGGTGCGCGCAATCGCCACCCGCTGCTTCTCCCCGCCCGACAGCTTCAGCCCGCGCTCGCCGACCACCGTCTCATAGCCGTCGGGCAGGCCGGTCACGAAATCATGGATCCGCGCCGAGCGGGCAGCGGCCTCGATTTCCGCATCGGAAGCGCCGTCGCGGCCATAGCCGATGTTGAAGCGGATCGTGTCGTTGAACAGCACCGTGTCCTGCGGAACGATCCCGATTGCCGCCCGCAAGCTGCCTTGCGTCACGGTGCGGATGTCCTGCCCGTCGATCGTCACCCGCCCGCCGGAAATCTCGTAGAAGCGGAACAGGATTCGCCCGATGGTGGACTTGCCGGCACCCGATGGCCCCACGATTGCAGTCCGTGTTCCCGGCGCCACCTCGAAGCTGACCCCCTTCAGGATCGGCCGCCGCGGCTCATAGCTGAAGCGCACATCCTCGAACCGGACAGCGCCGCCCGCAACGACCAGCGGCGGTGCGCCGGGCGCGTCGACGATGCCCGGCGGGGTGTCGAGCAGCTGGAACATTGCTGCCATGTCGATCAGCCCCTGCTTCACCTCGCGATAGACCATGCCCAGCATGTCGAGCGGGCGGAACAGCTGCGCCAGAAGCGTGTTCACCAGCACCACGTCGCCCGGCGTGAAGCGCCCCTGGCTCCAGCCCCACACGGTGAATGCCATCGCGCCGCCCATCATCAGGTTGGTGATCAGCGACTGGCCGATGTTCAGCCAGGCCAGCGAGGATTCGGACTTGATCGCAGCCTCGGCAAATTGCCCGGCCGCCCGCTCATAGCGCCGGCTTTCAAGCCTTTCGGCGTTGAAATACTTCACCGTTTCATAGTTCAGCAGGCTGTCGACCGCGCGGGCCGACACGCTGTTGTCCAGCTCGACGGTCCGCCGCCTGAGCTCGGTGCGCCACTGGGTTATCGCATAGGTGAACCAGCTGTAGGCAACCACCATCACGATCGTCGCCAGCACCAGTTCGAACCCCAGCCTGGTGCCGAAGATCGCAAGCGTTGCCGTCAGCTCGATGATCACGGGCGCCAGGTTGAACAGCAGCAGATAGAGCATCAGGTCGATCGACTTGGTGCCCCGTTCGATGGTCCGGGTGAGAGACCCTGTCTTGCGCTCCAGGTGGAAGCGCAGCGGCAAGGCGTGCAGGTGGCGGAACACCTCGACGGCAAGCTCCCGCGTTGCCTCCTGGCCGACCCGCTCGAAGATCGCGTTCCTCAGATTGTCGAACAGGACAGCCCCGAATCGCGCAGCGGTATAGGCCCAGACCAGCGCGATGATCACCCAGACGGCGTCGCTGCCTGCCGAGGCGCCTGCCATCCTGTCGATCACGCCCTTGTAGGCAAAGGGCATCACCAGAAGAACGGCCTTGGCCACCAGCACCAGCAGCAGAGCGATCACCACGCGCAGCTTCAGGCTCGCCCGCCCGGCCGGCCACAGATAGGGCAGGAAGCGCTTCAGCGTCTTGAGATCGGCGTCGCCGGTCGGCGGTCCGTCGGCAACATGTCCGTGTGGTGGGCTCATCTGGGCTTCCAGATGGCATTGCGTGAGGCTGCCCGCAATGCCATCTGGCGCATATGGCCGCGAACCCCTCCCCAAATCCGCCGATGAAGGCAGTCATCGTGCCGGTCACGCCGCTGCAGCAGAACTGCACGCTGATCTGGTGCACCGCCACCATGAAGGGCGCCTTCACCGATCCCGGCGGCGACCTTGATCACCTGCTGAAGGTGGCCGCCGAAAACGGCGTGACGATCGAGAAGCTTCTCGTCACCCACGGCCATATCGATCACTGCGGCCTCACCGGCGTTCTCGCCGAGCGGCTTGGTGTGCCGATCGAAGGCCCCCATCCCGACGACAAGTTCTGGATCGACATGAACCCAACGGTCGGCGCGCAATACGGCATTGCGGGCGCCACCGCCTTCGAGCCCGACCGCTGGCTGCACGACGGCGACCAGGTGACGGTCGGAAACCTCACGCTCGATGTCTATCACTGCCCCGGCCACACGCCCGGCCATGTGATCTTCCACCACGCCCCCTCCAACCTCGCGATCGTGGGCGATGTGCTGTTCCAGGGCTCGGTCGGCCGCACCGACTTCCCCAAGGGCGATTTTCAACAGTTGGTGACCAGCATCACCACGCGCCTGTGGCCGCTCGGCAACCAGACCGCCTTCGTGCCCGGCCACGGCCCCATCAGCACCTTCGGCCGCGAGCGGCAGACCAACCCCTTCGTTGGAGATGCCGTCCTTTAGGGCAGGCTTGCCGACCGGGACGCAGGCGTCCCCGTCGTCACAGCCAGCCCCGCTTCTTGAAATAGAGGTAGGGCACCACTGCCGACAGCACCATCAGCCCAAGCGCCATCGGGTAGCCGAGGTCCCAGCCGAGTTCGGGCATCACCTCGAAGTTCATTCCGTAGATCGAGGCAACAAGGGTTGGCGGAAGGAAGATGACGGCGGCCACCGAGAAGATCTTCACGATCGCATTCTGCTCGATCGAGATCCGCCCCAATGCCGCGTCCAGAAGGAAGCCCACATTCTGGGTGAGATAGCCCGAATTCTCCGAAAGGCTCATCACGTCGCGGGTGATCGACTTCAGGATGTCGCGCACCTGCCGGTCGGCCCGCACCCGGCTGCCGGCCTCCGCCGTTCCGATCTGCAGAAAGCTTGCGGCCCTAAGCAGGGTGACGAGCGAATCATGCACCTTGTTGAGCACGAACTGCGTCCGCCCGATCCGGCGCAGGATCTGCTGCAGGTCGGTGTTGGAGATGCGGACGTCGGCCGGCCTGTCGAGCCCGAAGACCAGCCCTGACAAGGCGTCGATCTCGTCGCCCATCTTTTCGAGAATGTCGGCTGTCCTGTCGACGACATGCTCCAGAAACTGCAGCAGCAGGATGGCCGGGCTGGCGCCGGGGCCTGCCCGGGTGCAATCCTGATCAAGCGCGCGGAACGGGGTGGGATCGGAATAGCGCACCGTTACCAGCCGATGCGGGCTGAGGATCAGGCTGACCGGCACGGCCGCAGGTGCACCGCTGTCAACGCCCACCACCAGCAGCAGGTTCATCACCTGGGCCTGCCCGTCGCTGTACACCCGGCTCGATGCCTCGATTTCCGCCATGTCGGCCTTGTTGGGCAGTTCCATGCCGATCGCGGCTTCGACCGCCCTTCGTTCGTGCGGAAGCGGGAACGCCAGATCGATCCACATTGCCGAGGCAATTGCATCCGTCTGCGGCAGGGGTGCAACGGCGTCTCCGCCGGTTGCAACCGTTTCGGCCGCGATCGGGGCGGTGGGCTGGTTGGCATGGTGAAGGCGCAGCATGGCCCGACGATTAGGCGGCCCGGGCTGCGCCTGCAACGGTCAGCCCGATCGGCGGCACCAATGGCGCTCGAAACGCCGCAGGGATCACACGCCGGGCGGCTTCACAAGCCCGATGCCGTGCATCACCGCGGCCTGCGCCACCAGCACCAACAGCCAGTGGATGCTGTCGGCCGCCGCCATCGGGCCGGGAAGGCCACGGAACCTGAGCGTCACCATCAGCACTGGCACGATGAAGCCGATCCAGATGACCACGGCGGTTGCGATCGCGATCACCCACGGAGACGCCATCTGCGGCCCCAGGATCAATGCTCCGGCAAGTATCGCAGCCAGCCAGAATTCGGCAATTCCGGTCAGCACCACGAAATCCAGCCCCGGCCGGTCCCCCGGGCGGGAAATCAGGAAGTGCAGCAGCCCGACAAGCAGGCCGACAACCGTCGCAACTGCGATGGGCGTCAGGTTGAGGTTGATATACTCCAGAACCCTGCTCCTCTTTCCGGGGCTTTGTCCTTCGCCGGGCGGTTCGTCAACTCTCCCGCAGCCGTGGCATCAACTCGACAAAATTGCAAGGCACATGCCGGTTATCCAGTTGCAGCGACAGGATTTCATCCCAGCCGTCCTTTACGGCACCTGTGCTGCCAGGAAGTGCGAACACATAGGTTCCGCGCGCCACCCCCGCGATCGCGCGGGACTGGATGGTCGAGGTGCCGATCTTGCCGAACGATATCCAGCGGAACAGCTCGCCGAAGCCGGGGATGATCTTGTCGCACAGCGCTTCCACCGCTTCGGGCGTCACGTCGCGGCCGGTGACCCCGGTGCCGCCGGTCGAGATGATCACGTCGATCTCGGGGTCGTCGACCCAGGCCGCCATCTGCTCGAGGATGCGGTCGGTGTCGTCGGTGATGATCGCGCGCGCCGCCAACCGGTGCCCTGCCGCCTCGATCCGCGCGACAAGCGTGTCGCCGCTGCGGTCGTCGGCAAGGGTGCGGGTGTCGGACACCGTCAGCACCGCGATGTTCACTGGGCAGAAGCTGCGGCTTTCGTCGATCGGCATCAGCGCAGGGCCATCAACGGTCCGCACTCTTGCCCGGTGTCTGCGTTGCCGGGAAGCGCGGCCACTCGTTGGCGGCGACCGCGGCGATGCTGGGCGTGCGCCCGGCCGCGCGTGCCGGCGTCTGGGCTGCTTCCTTCATCTGGTAGAGCCAGTAGTTGCGCATCACCACTTCGACATAGTGGCGCGTCTCGCGGAAGGGGATGCTCTCGATGAACAGCAGCACGTCGCCATTGTCGCGAACCCCGCCCGCATTCCACTTCTGCACCGATCCGGGCCCGGCATTGTAGGCGGCGACCACCTTGGGCAGCAGACCTGCCGTGTGCGGGCTGTCGCGCAGCATCTCGAGGTAGGACTGGCCATATTCCACGTTGAAGGCGGGGTCGGCCAGATTCGCGTCGCTGTGCTCGATCTCCATCGCCTTGGCGAGGTCGCGCGCGGTGCCCGGCATGATCTGCATCAGCCCCTTGGCGCCCACGCCCGAGCGGGCGGTGGTGATGAACTTCGATTCCTGCAGCGCATGGGCAAAGACCAGCCCCCGGTCCACCCGCCAGCCCCTGACCGGGCGCCAGTCGGGCGTTGGCAAGCGGGCCGACATCGGCGAGGCCATCCCCGGCGGCGGGTTCTGGGCCAGCCAATATTGCGTCGCCGGCAGGTTCAGCCGGGCGGCAAGTCGGAGCACGGGTTCATAGGTGTCGTTCGAGGTGGCTGCCGCCAGATGCCGAAGCTCGCGGTCCGCCAGGCCCAGCTGGCCGATCTCGACCAGCGCGACTGCGCGGGCAGCACCCGCATGGCCCTTCAGCGTTGTCCAGTCGGCCTGGATGAAATCGGGCTCGCGCCAGTCGAAATTGGGCTTCACCCCAAGGGCGTAGTTGGCGAGCAGCCCGTAGAAGCCGTCGCGGTCGCGGGCGACTGCCGCTTCCAGCCGCTCGGGCGCCAGATGCGGCCGGCCGGCGCGCACATGGCTTCGCGCCGCCCAATAGGCAGCTGCCGCTCGAAGGTCGCTTGCGGCCGAATAGACCTGCGAGATCGAATCGAAATGGCGGGCAGCCCCGTCCCATTCGCCCATGCGGAAGCTCGCAAGCCCGGCAGTCCAGTGGCCAAGCGCTGCCCATTCGCCCTGCCCATTTGCCGCACGAGCCGCAAGCCTGAGCGCAAGCCGGTCGTCGAGCGCCAGATAGGCGTCCCAGGCGGCGCGCTGGGTCCATTCGGAGCGCACCTCGGCCGTCAGCGAGGGGCCGTAGCGGGCAAGCAGGCTTTCGATCTCGGCCGGGTTGTCGGCAGCGATTGCCGCCCTGGCGGCAGCGGCAAAGGCCTCGTCTTCGCTGTTCTCCTTCCGCGCGCCGCGCGGCCC
>JBGTBK010000169.1:0-2875 GCA_041749355.1 Sandaracinobacter sp.
GCCTTCGCAGCCGAAAGTGCACTATTTGCACTCGAAATTGCAGAGTGCACATTCGGTCCGCATTGGACTCCCTGGACTCTTTGGACTCGCTTTTTTCCGGGGCGGTCCGCCTTGCTCCGGGCCGCCCCCCGCGTTACGGACGGACAAGCGCCGCCAATATTCATCAGGTGGTGAAAATATGAGGAAGCAATGCGGAAGATCTTCCCCGACGCGGCGTCCGCCCTCGAGGGCCTGACCTTCGACGGCATGACCGTCATGTCCGGCGGCTTCGGCCTGTGCGGCATCCCCGAACACCTCATCACCGCCCTGCGCGACAGCGGGGTCAAGGACCTGACCGTCATCTCCAACAACGCCGGCGTCGATGGTTTCGGCCTTGGCCAGTTGCTGGGCACCCGCCAGATCGCCAAGATGATCTCGTCCTACGTTGGCGAGAACAAGGAGTTCGAGCGCCAGTATCTGGCCGGCGAGCTCGAACTGGAATTCGCACCACAAGGCACGCTTGCCGAGCGCATGCGGGCGGGCGGGGCCGGGATCCCCGGCTTCTACACCCGCACCGGGGTCGGCACGCTGGTGGCCGAAGGCAAGCCGGTGATGGAGTTCGACGGCGAGCCCTTCATCCTGGAGCGCGGGATCGTCGGCGACCTCGCGATCGTGAAGGCCTGGAAGGCCGACCGCTTCGGGAACCTAGTGTTCCGCAAGACGGCCCGCAACTTCAACCCGATGGCGGCAACCGCCGGCAAGGTGACGGTCGCCGAAGTGGAAGAGATCGTCGAGGACGGCGCGCTCGACCCCGACAGCATCCACACGCCAAGCGTCTTCGTGCAGCGCCTGTTCGTGGGCAATTTCGAGAAGCGCATCGAGCAACGGACTGTGCGCAAGAGGGAGGCAGCATAAAATGGCCTGGACACGCGATGAAATGGCCAAGCGCGCTGCCCGCGAACTGAAGGACGGCTTCTATGTGAACCTCGGCATCGGCATGCCGACGCTGGTGGCGAACCACGCCGGCGACCTCGACATCACCCTCCAGTCGGAAAACGGGATGCTGGGGATGGGCCCCTTCCCCTGGGAGGGGGAGGAAGACGCCGACCTGATCAACGCCGGCAAGCAGACCGTCACCGAACTGCCCCGCACCGCCTATTTCAGCAGCGCGGATTCGTTCGCGATGATCCGCGGCGGCCATATGGACCTGTCGATCCTTGGCGCCATGGAAGTGGCCGAGAATGGCGATCTCGCCAACTGGATGGTGCCCGGCAAGATGGTGAAGGGCATGGGCGGCGCCATGGACCTGGTCGCCGGAACCCCGCGGATCGTGGTGCTGATGGAGCACACGGACAAGGCCGGGAACCCGAAGTTCATTCCCGCCTGCACCCTGCCGCTGACGGGGCGAAACGTGGTCGATGTGGTGATCACCGACCTTGCCGTGTTCGAACGCGCGGACCGCAAGGGAAGCCCCTTCCAGCTGGTCGAGATGGCGCCGGGCGTAACGCTGGACGAAATCCGCGCCAAGACCAGCGCCCGCTTCGAAAGCTGAGGCTTGGCGCATCCCCGGCCCAGGCCTAGGGTTGTGACAGGTTCGGGTCAGGGAGTGTGGACATGAAGAGACTGCTGGGCGCCTTGCTGATCGGCGCTGCCGCCCCCCTGTTCGCGCAGACAGCCGAGAAGCCAGCCGAAAAGCCGAAGTGGGACGTGATGACGGGCGGCGGCGCGAAGCTCGCCGAAGTTCCCATCAACGTCTCCGAAGGCAGCTGGCTCGATGTCGACGTGTCGCCCGACGGCCGCACCATCGCCTTTTCCCTGCTCGGTGACATCTACACGCTGCCCATCGGCGGCGGCACCGCCACCCGCATTGCCGAGGGGCTGGCCTGGGAGGTGCAGCCCCGCTTCTCGCCCGATGGCCGGCGCATCGCCTACACGTCCGATCGCGGCGGCGGCGACAATATCTGGGTGATGAACGCCGACGGCCAGGACAAGCGGCAGCTGACCAAGGAGGATTTCCGCCTCGTCTATCAGCCGACCTGGTCGCCCGATGGCCAGTTCATCGCGGCCAAGAAACATTTCACCACCCAGCGCTCGCTGGGCACGGGCGAGATCTGGCTGTGGCACGTCTCGGGCGGGGCCGGGCAGATGCTGGTGAAGCGCCCGTCCGAGCAGCATCAGAAGGAGCTTGGCGAGCCGGCCTTCTCGCCAGACGGCAAGCGCATCTATTTCAGCCAGAACATCTCGCCCGGCCCCATCTTCGAATATGCGCAGGATTCCAACACTGAGCTGTTCGCGATCCAGGCGGTTGACGTGACCACCGGTCAGACCACCACCGCCGTGTCGGCGCCGGGCGGCGCGGTTCGGCCCACCCCCTCGCCGGACGGCAAGAGCCTTGCCTTCATCCGGCGCGAGCGGGACAGCTCCAGCCTGTTCGTCCGCGACCTTGCCTCGGGCCGGGAGCGACGGGTCGCCGCCGGCCTCGACCGCGACGTGCAGGAAACCTGGGCGGTCACCGGGGTCTATCCCAACATTGCCTGGACACCCGACAACCGCAGTCTCGTCTTCTGGGGCAAGGGCAAGCTGAACCGGGTCGATGCCGACGGCACGAACGCGCGCGAAATCCCCTTCCGCGTGGCCGACAGCCGGGAGGTGATCCCCGCCGTCCACCCGACGGTCGAGGTCGCGCCAGACCGCTTCACGACAAAGATGGCCCGCTTCGCGAGCCTTTCGCCCGATGGCCGCACCCTGCTGTTCGAAAGCTTGGGGCGGCTGTGGCTGAAGCCGGCCTCCGGTGGAGCGGCCCGCCGCCTCACCACTGGCAACGACAGCGCCCGCGAGCTGTTCCCGGCCTGGTCGCGCGACGGGCGGCAGATCGCCTATGTCCGCTGGACCGACG
>JBGTBK010000170.1:0-4494 GCA_041749355.1 Sandaracinobacter sp.
CCACCCGCTCGGCACCCGCCTTCTCGCCGCCAGACCGCAGCGCCGGCTTGCGACGCTCCTCGCGCAGGTTCTGCCAAAGCAGCAGCGCTGCCTTTTCCTCGCCCACGTCCGGCGCAGTCAGCCGGCCCAGCAGCAGATCAACGAGCTTCAGTTCCGCAGTCGCCAGCCGCTCGGCCCCGATCCGCTCGACCGCCTGTCGGAACGCGACGTCCTCGAGGCGCGCAAAGACTGTGTGTCCAAGCGGGATTCCGGCGCTCACAAGGGCCGACTCAAACCCCTCGTCGGCAAGCACCCGCAGGAACTGCGCCTGCCAGCGGACCCGCCCGGGGGCCGGGCGGCTGGGCTGTGTGCCGCGCTGCCCGCGCCGCCGGGAAGGCCGCAGAACGATCTTGGGACCGATGGAGCGGTGCTTCGTCGGGGTGGGCTGCAATGCCGCATGCTCTTGCGCTTGAACTTTTGCCATGAAACCCAGCATATTCTTTTGCACCCCTGTAGGACAGGGACAGCGATGAATGTTGCTTGTTCTGAGACAGGCTGTGAAGAAACGCACGGAAACCTGTTGAAGCAAAGTCAAAAATTGATTAGTTAACGATAATGGATATCGCTGTGATCCCCCAAGGCCGATTCGATCTTCCCAAGCCGGATGGCCGGCGCGAGCGGTCTGCCGCCAGCAGGCGGCGCATTCTCGCTGCAATGGTGGACCTGATCGAAAGCGGCCAGCCCTCCCCGACTGCCGAGGCCGTCGCCGCAAGGGCCGGCGTCTCGCTCCGCACGGTGTTCCGCCATTTCGAGGAAATGGAGAATCTCCACCTCGAAATTGCCGCCCTCGTGTTCGAACGCGTCCGCCCCATCCTCGAACGCCCGTTCCAGAAGCGGGACTGGCCCGAGAGCCTGGGCGAAGCCGTCGCGCGCCGGGCCGAGTTCTTCGAGATCATGGCCGCCTTCAAGACCGCGATCGACGTGCATCGCCACAAAAGCCGCGCAATCGCCGCCCAGCACAGGCGGATCACCGTCATGAGCCGCGACCTGCTTGCAGCCACGCTTCCCGCAGACCTTCTGGCAGACCGGCAGCGTTTCGAACTTCTTGCGCTTCTGATGTCGCTCGAATCCTGGCAGCGCCTGCGCGAGCAGCAGGGACTGACCGTGGCCGAAGCCGAGGCGGCTATCCTGCACGGTGCACGGATGCTTGCCGGCCTGACCGGCTGAACAATCGGCGCAGTTTTTGAGGGCTGCATCAGCCCCGCAAAGCTTGCCCACAGGGCCTGACACGGTAACAGTCAGTCGCGCGCGGCAGGAGGGCGCCGGGTGAATGACGCGGTATGTGGCATTCCTGAGCTACAGCCATCGAAACAAGGCTGAGACCGAGTGGCTGCACAAGGCACTCGAACGCTACCACATACCCAAGAAGCTGGTCGGCAAGGAGACCGGCAAGGGCAAGGTCCCGGCCCGGCTGATTCCGATCTTCCGCGACCGCGACGAACTCTCGGCCTCCGCTGACCTCGGCAACGAACTGCGCGGCGCGCTCGAACGCTCCGAGCATCTGATCGTCATCGCCTCGCCCGCGTCTGCCCGCTCCACCTACGTCCAGGAAGAGATTCGCTACTTCAAGTCGCTGCACGGCGAGCAGCGGGTGTTCGCCCTGATCGTCGGCGGCGAGCCCTATGCCAGCGGGATGCCCGGGCGCGAGGAGGAGGAGGCCTTCCCGGTCTCGCTGCGCTTCAAGCTGGATTCGGAAGGCCAGCTCTCGGATGTTCCGGCCGAACCGATCGCGGCCGACATCCGCCCCGGCAAGGACGGCCGGCGCCTCGCGCTGATGAAGCTGATCGCCGGAATCACCGGCCTCCGGCTTGACGATCTTGTCCAGCGCGAAGCCCAGCGCCGCGCCCGCCGCCTGACCGTCATCGCATCCGGCGCCTCGATGGGCATGCTTCTCACCACAGGCCTTGCCGTCTATGCCAACCAGCAGCGGATCGTGGCGGTGGAGCAGCGTCAGATCGCCGAGCGCGAGACAGCCGCCGCCCGGGCGGCCACCGACTATCTCATCGGCACCTTCGAACTGACCGACCCGGCAACCGAAAACCCCCGAACCGTCAGCCTCGTCACCATCCTCGAGCGCGGCGCCGAGCGCGCGCGAATCGAACTCAAGAACCAGCCCGAGATCGAGGCCCGTCTGGTGACGGCCGTGGGCCGCGCCTACAACAACCTCGGACTGCTAGACGAAGCGGAACTGGCGCTTGCCCGCGCGCTGCCGGCGATCAAGCGCGCCGGGCCAGACGGCGCTCCGGCGCTGGTGGCACTTGCCAACACCCACCTGAAAAAGGGCGAGTTCGACAAGGCGCTGAAGGTACTAGGCGGAGCCGACAGCCTTCTGGGCCCCGATCCCACGCTGAACCTGTCCCAGCGGGCCGAGTTGATGCTGGCGCGGGGCAACATCTCCTACTCGGGCGGCGATGCCGAAGCGGCCCTCGCCTCCTATAACCAGGCGCTTGGCTTCATCAACGCAGACCCGGGCGCCAACCCGCGCACCCGCGCCAAGATCCTCGAGCAGCGCGGCAAGAGCCTCATGGACCTTGGCAACTATGACGAAGCCGAGATCGCGCTGCAGGAAGCGAACCGCCTCTACCGCCGCTTCGACGGCGAAGAGCATTTTTCGACCGGCCTCAATTATTATTCGCTGGCCCTGCTCGCCTACAACGCCGGCAAAAACGACCTCGCCCAGGAAAGGATCGGAAAGTCATTGC
Organism: Sandaracinobacter sp.; assembly: GCA_041749355.1. Lineage (GTDB taxonomy): Bacteria > Pseudomonadota > Alphaproteobacteria > Sphingomonadales > Sphingomonadaceae > Sandaracinobacteroides. The sequence continues at coordinate 2,742 of JBGTBK010000170.1, forward strand.
GAATCATGTCGCGCGTTCTCGACAAGACCAATCCGATCCGCGCCGATGTCCTTTCCCTGCAAGGCTCGATTTACATTGCACAGGGGGAACTCGCCCGCGCCGATCGCGCGCTGGCCGATTCGGTCGCGGCCTACGAAACCGTCTACAAGGGGCCACACTTCAACATCGGCTTCGCGGAATTCTTCCGCGCACAGGTCGCAGCCGAACGCGGCCAGATCGATGGAGCACTTGCCCATCTGGCCGAAGCACAGCGCAATTACGAAGCAAGCTACGGCAAAGTCCATGCAAATATCGGCGAGGTTCTGGTGACCCGCGCAGACCTGCTTGCCCGCAAGGGCGAGATCGACTCCGCCCGGGCCGACTGCGCGGCCGGCATTGCCATGCTGAACCAAACGATGGGCGCCGACAGCAGCTTCACCAAGGGTCTCAAGGAGACTTGTGACGGCATTGCACAAAAGGAGGTTAACACCACAAGCTAGCTCGACTTTCGAGTCTAACGGCGCTAATGCAGGTTCAGAATTTCAGGGCAATTCAACAGGGGTGCGGAAATGCGTGGAACCAAAGCCTATCTGCTTGCCGCTGCGGCCAGCACTCTCGTGTCGACCGCCGCCGGGGCCGTCGACATCGTCGTAACGCCCGAGTTCGGGCACACGCTCGTGATCGGCAATGCGCTCGAAAGCTCTGGCGCCAATCCTCCCGTGCAATATGTCTCGGACTCGGCCGGCAAGGGCGCCGGCTACGCCGCGAACGTCATCTCCGACGACGACAGCAGCGTCTTCTTCTTCTCAGGTGCCATGGCCTCGGGCTCGGGCAACGCTGCCCTGTCGCAAGTGGGCGTCACGCTCAACTTCTCGGACCTCGGCACCACCAAGATCAACAGCATCACCTCGACCATCTTCGAGTCGACCTTCGGCTTCTACATGGCGCCCTTCGGCAACAACCCGCCGGTCTGCACGGGCGCATCGCTCCCGGGCTGCCTCGGCGCAACAGACGGCGCTGTGGACTTTGCCGCGATGGGCGACGGGGGCCTTCCCGGCATCTTCGAACTCGGCCAGGCTGGCTCCGGCTTCCTCTTCGAAGTGCTGGTCAACGGCGACGTGAAGCGCAGCGTGGGCGGCTTCCTCGTGATGATCGACAACGGCCTCGACGCACCGACCATCGCGTCGGGCAGCGTGATCGACGGCGCCCTCGGCGACCTCGACCTGCTCTCTGGCGAACTGCCGGGCTTCGGCCAGATCGCCAACGACGGCTATGGCCTCCTCTACGGCTGGGGGCAGAGCGACTTCGTCGTCGATTTCTCCGACACTCCCATCGAGGACTCGGGCTCGATCACCTATCGCATCACCACCGGCGCCTTCGGCGACTCGCTCACGGGCGACAACGAATCCAGCCGCTCGATCATCTCCTTTGCCTGCTTCGCCGACCCGGTGGGTCGCGGAGGCACGCGCGGTTCGATCCTGCCGGTGCTCGCAGACCCGACCTGCGATGACTTCCGGTCAGACGACAGCCAGAAGCGCGATTATGTGCTGAACCTCGGCCAGATCGACGAGGACGGCAATTTCACATTCACGGCACCGGCCATCCCCGAGCCCGACACATGGGCGATGCTCATCCTCGGCTTCGGGCTCGTCGGCCTGTCGATGCGCCGCAGCAAGAAGCCCGCTGCCACCGTCAACGCCTGATCCGGCGGGCCCGCGCGGGCCCGTCAGTCCACCGCCGGCTTCAACAGGGGCGCCACCTGTGGCGCCCCTTC
>JBGTBK010000171.1:0-3197 GCA_041749355.1 Sandaracinobacter sp.
CGCGCTGTTCAACCGCGCGTCCGGCCTTGCCGAGGTGGTGATCCCGCCCCGCTCGCGCCTCGTCGGTGAGCTGGCCTTTCCGGGGATGACGGCCGCGTCCGGAGACCTGGTGGTGCTCGCCATCGAACGTTCGGGCGAGGCGCTGCCTCCCGGCGCGCACAAGCTGGCCGCCGGCGACACGCTTCTGCTGCAGGGCAGCTGGAAGGCGCTCGATGCGCATCTGGCAGATCCTGCGGTGCTGGTGGTCGACAGCCCGGCCGTGGTCCGCAAACAGGCCGTGCCCATGGGCCTCGGCGCGCGCGCGGCGATCCTGATCCTGCTCGCAATGGTCGCGATGCTCGCCTTCGATCTGGTGCAGCCGGCAATCGCCGGGCTGATCGCCGCAGCAGCCGTCATCCTGACCGGACTGTTGAAGGTGGAGGAGGCCTATCGCGCCATCAACTGGACCACGATCATCCTGGTCGGCGCGATGATGCCGCTGTCGACCGCCATGTTCCAGACGGGCGCGGCACAACTTCTGGCCGACAATCTGGTCGAGCTTCTGGGCGACAACAGCCCCAGGGCCCTCCTGATCGGGCTGTTCCTGATTTCCGCCGTCTTCGGCCAGGTGATTTCCAACACGGCAACCGCCCTGATCGTGATCCCGGTCGCCGTGCTGGCGGCCGGCACCATGGGCGTGAACGTGACTCCGGTTCTGATGAGCGTGAACGTCGCCTGCGCAGCCGCCTTCCTCACCCCAATCGCGACGCCGGTGAACCTGATGGTGATGGGCCCCGGCGGCTACAAGTTCAGCGACTATTGGAAGCTGGGGCTTTGCATGATGGCGCTGTTTTTCGTGGTGAGCGTGTTCTGGGTGCCGGTGGTCTGGCCGTTTTAGGCTGAAGCCGGCTGGCGCCAGTGCGCAGCACTGGTGCCAGACTCGGCGAAAGCCCGGCCGGCGGGGCGTGGGCGACCGCCCACGAACCCGTCCGACGCAGGCTCAGCCTGCGCCTTCCCTTTTTCGGTCCGCGGTAAGGCCCGTCCGGACTCGCGCGGCTCAGCCGTGCGGCCGGATGAGCCGACCATCACAAGATAAATTTGGAGAGGTCATTGTCCCGCGCAATCGCAGCCAGCTGCTTCTCCACATAAGCCGCATCCACCACCAGCGACCGCGCACCCCCGTCCGCCGCTTCGAAGCTCAGCTCCTCCAGCAGCTTTTCCATCACCGTCTGAAGCCGCCGGGCGCCGATATTCTCCACCCGGTCGTTCACCTGCGCGGCAATGTCGGCGACGGCCGCGATCCCGTCCTCTGTGAAGGACAGCTCCACGCCCTCGGTCGCCATCAGCGCGACATACTGGCGGGTCAGCGAGGCTTCGGTGTCCGACAGGATGCGGATGAAGTCGGCCTTGGTCAGACCCTTCAGCTCCACCCGGATCGGCAGCCGGCCCTGCAGCTCGGGCAGCAGGTCGGCGGGCTTCGCCACATGGAAGGCTCCGCTCGCGATGAACAGGATATGGTCGGTCTTCACCGGGCCATATTTGGTCGCGACCGTCGTCCCCTCGATCAGCGGCAGCAGGTCGCGCTGCACGCCTTCGCGGGACACGGAGCCGCCACGCACGTCCGACACGGCAATCTTGTCGATCTCGTCCAGGAACACGATGCCGTTGGCTTCGGCATTCTTCACCGCCTCGCGGGTCAGGTCGTCGGTGTCGAGGCGCTTGTCGCTCTCCTCGTTCACCAGAAGCTCCCAGGCGTCCTCCACGGGCATCTTGCGGCGCTTCATCTTCTTTCCCATCGCGCCCTTCAGCATGTCGCCCAGGTTCAGCATCTGCATCTGCCCGGGCATGCCGGGAATTTCGAACGGCATCTGCCCGCCCGAATCCTCGACCTCGATGTCGACTTCCTTGCCCTTCAGCCCGCCTGCGAACATGCGGTCGCGGAAGGCAAGCCGGGTCGCCTCGCTGGCGTCCTTGCCCACCAGCGCGTCCAGCAGCCGGTCGAGCGCGGCCTTTTCGGCCGCCTCGCGAACGCTCGCCCGGCGCAGGTCGCGGGTCAGGCGGATGGATTCCTCGACAAGATCGCGAATGATCGAATCCACGTCGCGGCCGACATAGCCGACCTCGGTGAACTTGGTCGCCTCGATCTTCAGGAAGGGCGCATCGGCCAGCTTCGCAAGCCGCCGGCTGATCTCCGTCTTGCCGCAGCCCGTGGGCCCGATCATCAGGATGTTCTTGGGCGTCACCTCGTCGCGGAGTTCCGCGCTCAGCTGCTGCCGGCGCCAGCGATTCCTCAGCGCGACGGCAACCGCCTTCTTCGCATCGGTCTGGCCGACGATGTGGCGGTCGAGTGCTGCCACGATGGCCTTGGGCGTCAGGGTGTCGAAGCCACCGGCCACCGGATTTGTCACAGCATCCATCACAGGGTTTCCACGGTCAGATTGGTGTTGGTGTAGACACAGATGTCGGCCGCGATCCCCATCGCCTTGCGGGCGATCGCCTCGGCATCGAGCGGCTGGTCGGCAAGCGCCCTGGCAGCGGCAAGGGCGTAGTTCCCGCCCGAGCCGATGGCCGCGATCCCGTCATTGGGCTCCAGCACGTCGCCGGTGCCGGTCAGGATCAGCATGGTCTCGGCGTCCGCCACGATCATCATCGCCTCCAGCCGGCGAAGGTAGCGGTCCTGCCGCCAGTCCTTCGCAAGCTCCACGCAGGCGCGCGTCAGCTGGCCGGGGTAGCGCTCCAGCTTGGCCTCCAGCCGCTCGAACAGGGTGAAGGCGTCGGCGGTGGAGCCGGCGAAGCCGCCGACCACCTTGCCGTCCGCGCCCAGCCGGCGGACCTTCTTGGCATTGGGCTTGATCACCGTCTGGCCCAAGCTGACCTGCCCGTCGCCGGCAACCACCACACGGCCGTCCTTGCGCACGCCAAGAATGGTTGTGCCGTGCCAGGTCGGTGTCTCGCTCATCGGGAAAAACTGCCTTTCTCGCAGACCCCGCAGCCGGACGGGCGGGCGTCTGTTGCAGCCGATGTAGGAACGCCCCGCCAAGGTTTGAAGGCTTGCGGCAAGCTTGCGAGCACTGCACAGGCAAGCAGACATGTCACTCGACAGCCGTCTCGAAGCCTGGGTCGCAGCCGGCCTGATGGACCTTGCAACCGCAGAGGCGATCCGCGCCCACGAGGCAAGCCGCGAGCGCCCGGTCGCGCGCTGGGCCATCGCGGGCCTC
>JBGTBK010000172.1:0-4774 GCA_041749355.1 Sandaracinobacter sp.
AATGGCAGGCCGCCAATCCGCAAGGCCGGTTCGTCGATGGCGCCGCCGGCTTCCGGACGCTGAAGCCGTCGGACGCCGGGCCGGTGTTCGGCCTGTTCAACGCAAGCCACCTCGATTTCAACTTCGACGCAGACCGCACGAAGGAGCCCTCGCTGGCAGAGCTCGCGACCTTCGCCGTGCGCAAGCTGCAGGCAAAGGCGGGGGCCAAGGGCTCCGGCAACGGGGGCTATGTCCTGATGGTGGAAGGCGGCCGCATCGATCACGCCCACCACCTGACCAACGCCTTCCGCGCGCTCGATGAAACCGTCGAGTTCGCAAAGGCGATCGAAGCAGTCGCGAAGCTCGTCGACCCGAAGGACACGCTGATCCTCGTCACGGCAGACCACAGCCACGTCTTCACCATGGCCGGCTACCCGCCGCGCGGGAACGACATCCTCGGCTTCCTCAGGCCCATTCCCGGTGGCGAGGGGCGTGCAGCCCAGGATGCGCAGGGCAATGTGCTCGACCAGCTCGGCAGGCCGGTCACCACACTCGGCTATGCCAACGGCCCGATCGAGGTGCGGGCGGGCAAACGCACCCTGTCGTCCACCAAGGCGCCGACCGACCCGGACTATCTCCAGCCAAAAACCTTCCTGTTCGGCTCAGAAACCCATGGCGGGGAAGACGTTGCGCTATACGGCACCGGGCCGGGCAGCGCGCTGGTGTCGGGCACGCTGGAGCAGAACAGCATCTTCCACATCATCGCCTCAGCGCTGGGCTGGCGCTGATACGTCCGCATCGGGCAGGTCAGCCGGCCCGGCTTCTGTCGGCGTCGTCCCCCGCTCCTGCAGCTTGCGCTTGCGCAGATTCTCGCGGAGTGCGGCTTTCAATCGCGCCTCCCTGTCCGACTTGCGTTCCGTCATGTGCCTTGCTTTCCAGCCCCGCCTTCGCGATACCGCGTCCAGTGTCCGACGCAAGGGTCGTTGGGGCCCGGATGTGCCACTTCGCAGGCAAAGCCGGAAACCTGTGGGGTAACGGGCACCTCCCACGCGCATAATGTGTCGGCAGATTTGCCGTACACTGTAAGGAAACTTTACAGATTGCAGCGCAAACGCGCGTTGTGACTGGCAGGGGAGGGGTGCGCGCGCTAGATGCCGGCAATGCTCGGAACCATTGGCCTCCTCAGCCATCTGGTGGCAGTTGTCGCCTTCGCGGGGCTCGGCCTTGCACTGATCCTGCGGCGGTCGCCAACCGGCGTGCGCATCGCCGTCACGCTGGCTTCCTTCGCAACCGCCTTCTGGGCCACCGGCCATGTCCTGTCGGCCATCTACGGCCCCGACGCAGTGCCCTGGCTCTCGCGGGCCGAAACCATCCGCACCGCCTGCTGGATCGGCGTCCTCATCCTGCTCCAGCGCCGCTCGCTGGGCCTTGCCGAACGGCCGTCCCAGTCCTTCGCCCTCGCCGTCGGGCTCGGCTTCCTCATCGCCCTGCAGCTCGCGCTCGACATCATGTTCCAGTTCGGGTCCAGCACCGTGCCGCTCAGCCAGCAACCCGCCGGCGCCCTGCTGTTCGTCGCCAGCCGGCTGATCCTCGCCATTTCCGGGCTCGTCCTGCTGCACAATCTCTATGTGAACAGCGATGGCGGCGGCGGCCTGTCGTTCAGGCTGTTCGCAGTCGGGCTTGGCGTCATCTTCGCCTATGATCTCAATCTCTACACGCTGCACTTCCTGCTCGGCGAACCCAACCTGTCGCTGCTGGGCATTCGCGGTGCCGTGAATGCGCTTGCAGCGCCGCTCATCTATCTGGCGCTGAGGCAGGACAGCAGCGGACGATTCCACCTCTCCCGCCAGGCCGCCTTCCAGACCGTCAGCTTCTCCATGATCGGGCTCTACCTGATCGCAATGTCGCTGCTGGCCTATGGCCTCAAGATCACCGGCGGGGACTGGGGCCAGCTTCTGCAGGTGACCTTCCTTGCCGTCACCCTGATCGCCGGCGCACTGGTGATTCTCAGCCCGCGGTTCCGCGCCGAACTCAAGGTGCGGATCGCCCGCAACTTCTATCGCTACCGCTATGATTATCGGGTGGAATGGCTGCGCTTCATCGAAAAGATCGATTCCGCAGCCCCAAGCGACGGCCTGCCCACGCCACCCGTGCGCGAGCGCCTGATCGAAGCGATTGCAACCGTTCTCGACAGCCCGGGCGGCGCCCTGCTGGAGCCAAGCGGCGACGGGAGCTATGCCCTGACCGCCCGCTGGCGCTGGGACCATCTGGAAGCCCCCGAAATCGCTGACAGCGCGGCACTGACGCTCTACCTCATCGACACCGGCCGGATCGTCGATTTCGACCAGCTGCGTGCCGAAGTCGGCCGCAAGGCACCGGGCAGCCACGGCACACTGACGCTCCCCGAATGGGCCGCCGCCGACCGCAGCATCTGGCTCGGCGTGCCCCTCATCCACCGCGAAGAGCTCAGCGGGATGCTGCTGCTCCAGCGCAGCCTTGCCACCCGCGACCTCAACTGGGAGGATTACGACCTCCTGCGCACCCTCGGCCGGCAGTCCGCCTCCTATCTCGCAGAGGCCGAGACCCAGACCCAGCTGGAGGAAGCCCGGCGGTTCGAGGAGTACAACCGCCGCTTCGCCTTCGTGATGCACGACGTGAAGAATGTCGTCAGCCAGCTCGGCCTGCTGGCCCGCAACTCCGAACGTCACGCCGACAAGCCGGAGTTCCGGGCCGACATGATCGCCACGCTGAACGCCAGCGTCGCCAAGATGACCGACCTCCTGAAGCTGATGAGCCTCGAGCCCGAAGTGCGAAGCTCCGGCCCCGAGGACCCGCACGACCAGCTGGACATCGCCCGGGTCCTGACCCTCGTGGCAGCAGCCCTCCGGCGCCAGCACAGCAAGCTCGAGCTGGACGGTGCCGACGAATCGCTGATGATCCCGGGCGACGGCGGCCGGATCGAGGCAATGGTCACCCATCTCGTGCAGAATGCGATCGACGCCAGCCCCCCCGATGCGCTGGTGCGGATCGAACTCGAACAGCGGCCAAGCGACATCCGCATCCGGGTGTCCGACAACGGCCACGGCATGTCCGCCACCTTTGTCCGCGACGAGCTGTTCAAGCCCTTCCGATCGACCAAGAACGGGGGCTTCGGAATCGGCGCGTTCGAAGCCCGCGAAATCGCCCGATCCCATGGCGGGCGGCTCGAGGTCGAAAGCCGCCCCGGCGAAGGAAGTCGGTTCCTCGTCACCTTGCCCCGCGCCCGCCAGACCGCAGAACCGGCCCGACAGAAAGTCACACGCGCATGAGCCTTGCACCCACAGCGGACAAGAAGCCGGTCCTGCTGGTTGTCGAAGACGATCCCGGCCTGCAGCGCCAGCTGCGCTGGGCCTATGAGGACTATGAGGTGGTGATCGCCGGCGACCGGGAGAGCGCAATCACGGCCATGCGCGCGCACCGCCCCACAGTCGTCACGCTCGACCTCGGGCTTCCCCCTGACGCCGACGGCGCAACCGAAGGGTTCGCCACCCTCGACGAGATCATGACGCTTGCTCCCCACACCAAGGTCATCGTCGCATCCGGCCACGGCGCGCGCGAAAGCGCTCGCCGGGCCATCGCCCAGGGCGCCTTCGATTTCTACCAGAAGCCGGTCGACATCGACGAACTCGGCTTCCTCGTCGGCCGCGCCTTCCATGTCGCCCAACTCGAAGCCGAAAACCGCCGCCTAGCCTCCACCCAGGAAGCCGGGCCGATGGCAAACCTCGTCACCGGCGCGCCGGAAATGCTGAAGGTGGCCGCAATGGTCGAGCGCGTCGCGCCGACCGACGTGTCGGTCCTCCTGCTTGGTGCGTCAGGCACCGGCAAGGAGGTGCTGGCCCGCGCGGTCCACGCCTCGTCGCGCCGCAGCGAAGGCCCCTTCATTGCAATCAACTGCGGCGCAATCCCGGAAAACCTGCTCGAGGCCGAATTGTTCGGCTACGAGCGCGGCGCCTTCACCGGTGCGGTCAAGACCACCGAGGGCAAGATCGAACTGGCGCAGGGCGGCACCCTGTTCCTCGACGAGGTGGGCGACATTCCACTTGCCCTCCAGGTGAAGCTGCTGCGCTTCATCCAGGAGCGCGTGATCGAGCGCATCGGCGGCCGCAAGCCGATCGAGGTCGACACCCGCATCGTCTGCGCGACCCACCGCAACCTGAAGCGGATGATCGTGGACGGCGGCTTCCGCGAGGATCTCTTCTACCGGATCGCCGAAGTCACCATCAGCATCCCCCACCTGCGCGAACGCGAGGGCGACGCCGTGCTGCTCGCCAACCACTTCCTGCGCAAATTCTCGGCCAGCCGCCCTGGGCCGGCGCTGCGCTTCGGCCCCGACGCGCTTGCCGCCATGAACCTGCACAGCTGGCCGGGGAATGTCCGCGAACTGGAAAACCGGGTGAAACGCGCGGTCATCATGGTCGACACCAACGTCATCTCGGCAGCCGATCTCGATCTGGCCGACCAGCCCGACGCTGCCATCCCCACCTTGCGCGAAGCGCGGATGGTGGCCGACCGGCGAACCATCGGTGCAGCGCTCACCGCATCGGCCGGCAGCATCAGCAAGGCCGCAAAGATCCTCGGGATCAGCCGTCCCACCCTCTATGATCTGGTCCGCGAACTGGAAATCGAACTTCCCTGAAGCCAGCTTCCGGTCGCCGACCCGGGCGTCAGGGCTTCTTCCCGCCGGCTTCCGCCACCGCAAGCCGCGCCTCGACCACCGCGATCAGGCGTGCCACCTCGGCGGCACGCTCGGCCCCGC
>JBGTBK010000173.1:0-3519 GCA_041749355.1 Sandaracinobacter sp.
CCTTGCCGTGCGCGGGCTTCCCGGCCCGGTCGCGGCGCTTGGCGGAATGACCCCGGTGCGCGCCCGCCGCCTGAAGCCGCTTGGCGCGGCCGGCTATGCGGGAATCGATTGCTGGCTGCGCTGAGGGCTGCTCAGCCCGGAATTTCCAGCGCGCGCTGCTGGTAGGTCAGCCGCCATTCGGCAAGGTCCACCAGCATTATGGCAGCGGCTGCATTGCCGATGGCAGCCGTGCGCGCCAGCGAGGGATGGGTGTCGAGCTCGGTCATCAGCTCGGCCAGCGCGTCGGCCGTGGCCGCAGACCTTGCCGAGCTTCCCGCAAAGTCGCCCTGCACGCGAAGACCATAGGCCGCCGTCCCGAAGGCGGGCAGGGTGGCTGTTGCGACCGTGAAGTAGATCGCCGTCTTCTTCGCGGTGTCGGCGTCGAGGATCATGCTCGACACCAGGAAGCCGATGCACAGCAGCACGGTGGTGATGAAGCAGACCGAGCCGAACATGTGCAGCTTGTGATTCACATGTTGCATCCGGTGCGAATTGCGGTGGTGGTAGGCGATCTCGGGGCCGACCTCTTCCTTGATGATGAGGTCGGTCAGCCGCCGCAGCTGCTCCTGGTCGATCCGCCCGGACGGCATCGCCAGCTGGCGCCACACGCAGCCGGCATACCAGTCGATCCAGCGGCGGTTGCCCGTCCGGCTGGAGGCACTCACCGCCGGCGGGCGCGCAACCGCCAGCAGCCGCAGGCTTCGCATCGGGCGCAAGCGTTCAGCCAGCTGGCGGTAATCCAGCCAGCGCTGCTGCCAGCTTTCGGCATGCCCCACCCTTGTGTTGGCAACGATCGCCGCGATCAGCAGAAGCTCGCCGATCACGAAGGCGATCTTCACCGATCCGCCGATCAGATAGCCCAGCAGGGCCAGCGCAACCGCAAGCGCCGAAAAGGCGAAGTTCACCACATGGCCAGAGCGGAACGACTGGGCAAAGCGGTTGGCCAGATTGTCCACCCAGGCATAGCCATGTTCCAGCAGGTGGAATCGGTCCACCGGGATGCGGCCCTGCCAATAGCTGTCGAAGCGCGCCCAGTCGGATCGGGTGGCCGGCAGATAGGGATCCTTGCGCCAGGCGCTGCGCTTCAGCTTCTGCACGCCCGTCACGGCCAGCAGCATGGGATATTCGATCCGCCGCAGCAGAAGCTCCTCGCGCTCCACCAGAAAGGCGTCGAGGGCTGCCTGTTCGCCGGGCTCGTCTGGTGGCAGAAGGATCGCCGACACCGCCTGTTCCAGATGATCATGGTCGAACGGCTCGGCCGGCGGCTCCAGCGCGCTGTGCCAGCTGCCGCCTGCCGGCCCCTCGCCGTGCCACATCAGCCGGATCGGCTGGGCCGGGTCCAGCGGGATGTGGATGACGGGCTTGCCCATCGAAAGCGCGCTTGCAACCACGTCGCCCGTGCCGCCGCGCCCGCCGCTGCCCTGTCCGTTCCAGATGGCAAGCAGGATGTCGGCCGAGCCAAGGATCGCGCCACCCACCAGCGAATAGGCAGCCGCAGCAGCGGATCGTTCACCGGGAAGTTCGAGGATGCGATCTGCCCGGCCGCACAGCGCTGCGAACTCCGCCCGGGACTCGGCGCTGCCGAAATCCTCGGCATAGTCGCTGGCTGCAAAGGGCAGGGGGCAATCCAGCCGGTAGCCAAGCCCCAGGCCGACCGTCGCGCACAGCCGGTCGGCGCCTTCGGCAAGGGCGGAAATCAGCCGGAGTTCGGGTGGGTCGCCGTTGAACCAGGCCGCACCCTTCAGATGGGTTTCGCCCACCACGGCTGCCACAAGCTCCAGCACCTCGCGCACCCGGGCCTGTGCCGCCGGTTCCAGCAGGTCGGTCAGCCGGTCGCCCCGGTGGCCCGTCACGCCGATGTTCAGAACGCAGCGCGGCCGCGGCGGGTGCACCATCACATGCGGAACCACAGGCGCCGAAGCCACGGCTGCAGGCCGAGCGGCCGATGCGGCTGTCAGCGCCACCCCATCTGCCACTTGTGGACCCGCTGTTTCCATGGGGGCGGACATGGCCCCAATTGTCGCCGCGTTGCAAGCCCTGCGGCAGCTTCCAAAGGGCCATCCGCTTACGTCTTGCACTTGGGCGCAGCGCGTCCTACTCTGCAACCTCTGCCGGCCATCCCTCACGGGGTGGCCGTTTCCATGTTTGCCCCACATCCTGTTCGCGCCGCACCGGTGCCCACAGACGTTTCGAGGAAGAGCCAAATGGCCAACAGTCCCAAGCCCGTGAAGCAGGCCCAGCCGCTGATGCCGCACGCGACCGCCACCTGGCTGGTCGAGAACACGGCGCTGACCTTCGCGCAGGTTGCCGCCTTCTGCCAGATCCATGTGCTCGAAGTGCAGGCGATCGCGGACGAAACGGCGTCCACCAAGCTGACGCCGCGCGATCCCGTCCGTGCGGGCGAACTCAGCATGGAAGAGATCGAGAAGGGCCAGCAGGACCCCTCCTACCGGCTGAAGATCTCGCCCGGACCAGCGCAGATTCGCCGCACCTCGGGCCCGCGCTACACCCCGCTCGCGAAGCGGCAGGACAAGCCCGACGGCATCGCCTGGGTGATCCGCAACCATCCCGAAATCACCGATGCGCAGATTTCCAAGCTGATCGGCACCACCAAGACCACGATCGCCGCCATCCGCACGCGCGAGCATTGGAACATCGCCAACATCACCCCCAAGGACCCGGTCACGCTGGGGCTGTGCTCGCAGCGCGAACTCGACGCCCTGGTGGCGGCTGCTGCCAAGAAGGCCGGTGTCCAGCCGGTCGAGGACGGCCGCTTTGGTGCCGACCGCGACGCGATCATCGCCGAACTGAGGGCCGAGCGCGACGCACTGACCGCCGATCCGGACAGCACGGAAAGCCCGCGCGAACACACGGCGGAGTCGCTGTTCAAGACGCCGAACTGATACGGCCCGCATGATTCCGGCAGCCCCGCACGACAGCATCGCGCGTGCGGGGCTTGTCTATCCCCACGGCACCCATGTGCCGGCCGACGGCCAGCTTCTGCAGGTGGCAGAGGGCGTGTTCTGGCTGCGCATGCCGATCCCCTTCAGCCTGGATCACATCAACCTCTGGCTGCTCGACGCCGGCGACCATTGGGCCGTCGTCGACACCGGCTTTCCGAGTGCCCAGGCCAAGGACCATTGGCGCGCGCTGTTTGCAGGCCCGCTGGCCGGCAAGCCTGTCGGCCGGGTCATCGTCACCCACTATCACCCCGATCACATCGGCCTTGCCGGCTGGCTCTGCACCCGCTGGCAGCTGCCGCTGGAAATCAGCCGTGGCGAATTCCTGCTCGCCCGGGTCCTCACGCTCGACACGCAGGCAAGCACGCCCGACGATGTGGTCGCCTTCTACACCGCACAGGGCTGGCCCGAAGCCGACGTTGCAGCGCTGAAAGCCAGCGAATGGGGCCGCTTCGGCCGGGGCGTCCACCGGCTTCCCACCGGCTATCACCGCCTGCGCGCCGGCGACCGGCTGGCGATC
>JBGTBK010000174.1:0-5990 GCA_041749355.1 Sandaracinobacter sp.
CGGTCTGGCGCAAGCGCCGGAGCGGCCCGATCTGTCCCTTGCTCAGCCGGCCGGCTGAGCAAGGGACAGATCGGGCCGCTCCGGCGCTTGCGCCAGACCGGCCCTTTGCGGGAAAAGGCCATCCAGCCCCCGCCTGCGCGCTGCAGGCGGGGGCGATGGCACGGAATGCACGGAATGCCACAGGCCGACAGGGCGGCCGACGGCCAGAGAAAGGACTGTCGTTGCGCAAGGGCATCATTCTGGCCGGGGGCTCCGGCACGCGGCTCTATCCGCTCACCAAGCCGGTCTCGAAGCAGTTGATGCCGGTGTATGACAAGCCGATGATCTATTATCCGCTGTCGGTTCTGATGCTGGCGGGAATCCGCGAGATCCTGATCATCACCACCCCGGCAGACCAAGCCGCCTTCCAGGGCCTGCTGGGTGATGGCAGCCAGTGGGGCCTTTCCATCAGCTATGCTGTCCAGCCCGAGCCCAAGGGCCTGGCCCAAGCCTATCACATCGGGGCGGACTTCGTTGGCGACGGGCCGTCGGCCCTGATCCTTGGCGACAACATCTTCTACGGCCATGGCCTGCCCGAACTGCTGCACAAGGCCGACGCCCGCGACAGCGGCGCCACCGTCTTCGGCTATTGGGTGCGGGATCCGCAGGCCTATGGTGTCGTCAGCTTCGATGCCGCCGGCCGGGCCGAGACGATCGAGGAAAAGCCTGCCCATCCGAAGAGCAATTATGCCGTCACCGGCCTCTATTTCTACGATGGCCGCGCGGTCGAACTCGCCCAGCAGGTGAAGCCCTCGGCCCGCGGCGAGCTGGAGATCACCGACCTCAACCGCCTCTATCTCGAGGCCGGAACGCTGAACGTGGAGCTGATGGGCCGCGGCTATGCCTGGCTCGACACCGGCACCCACGGCAGCCTGCTGGATGCCGCGCTCTATGTGCGGATCATCGAGGAGCGGCAGGGCCTGAAAGTGAGCTGCCCCGAGGAAATCGCCTGGCGGCTGGGCTTCATCGACGACGAGGGCCTGCGCCGGGTTGCCGAGCCGCTCCGCAAGTCGGGCTATGGCGAGTATCTGATCACCCAGCTGGAACGCGGCGCATGATCGTCGAGCCGCTTGCGATCCCCGACGTCAAGCTGCTGCGCCCGCGCGTCTTCGGTGATGATCGCGGCTTCTTCCTCGAAAGCTTCAACGCCCGCACCTTTGCCGAGGCTGGGCTTCCGACGGAGTGGCGGCAGGACAATCACAGCCGGTCCGTCAGGGGGGTTCTGCGGGGCCTGCATTACCAGTTGCACGAGCCGCAGGGAAAGCTGGTGCGCGTGACCCGTGGCGCCGTGTTCGATGTGGCCGTCGACATCCGCCGCTCCTCGCCCAGCTTCGGCAAATGGGTGGCAGCCGAGCTGTCGGACACGAACCAGCAAATGCTCTATGTCCCGCCGGGCTTTGCGCACGGCTTCCTCGTCCTCTCGGAGGTGGCCGACTTCTGCTACAAATGCACCACCTTGTGGCACCAGCCGTCCGACAGGTCGCTGGCCTGGAATGACCCGACGCTTGCGATCGACTGGCCGCTGGACGCCACCGGCGCGCCGCAGCTGGCCGCCAAGGACGAAGCCGCGCCCCGCCTCGAGGCAGCGGAGCTGTTCGCGTGAAGGTGCTGATCGCAGGCTCTGCTGGCCAGCTCGGCCGGGCGCTTCAGGCAAGCGCGCCGGCGGGCGTGACCATCCTTGCGCCGGCCGAAGCCGAGTTCGACCTGCTGGATGCAGCCAAGGTGCGTGCCACGGTCGAGGGAACCCGCCCCGATCTGGTGATCAACGCAGCCGCCTATACGGCCGTCGACAAGGCCGAGACCGATGCCGAAACGGCCGAAGCTGTGAACGGAACGGCAGCCGGCCAGCTGGCGGCAGCAGCCCGGTCGGTCGGCGCCCGCCTTGCCCATGTGTCGACCGATTTCGTGTTCGACGGCCAGTCGGCAACGCCCTATGCGCCTGATGCGCAGCCGGCGCCGCTGGGTGTTTATGGGGCAACCAAGCTGTCGGGCGAACGCCAGGTGACAGCAGCCCATCCTTTGGCGCTGATCGTGCGCACGGCCTGGGTCTATGCGGCCCAGGGCAACAATTTCGTCCACACCATGCTTCGCCTGATGCGCGAGCGGCCCGAAGTGCGGGTCGTCTCCGACCAGGTCGGCAGCCCCACCCATGCCGACAGCCTCGCCCGCGCCATCTGGGCGCTGGACGCAGCCGGCGTGTCGGGCATCCACCACTGGACCGATGCCGGCGTCGCCAGCTGGTACGACTTCGCGGTCGCCATCCACGACGAGGCGCTCGCGCTCGGCCTGCTGGAGCGCGCCGTGCCGGTTGTGCCCATCCGCACCAGCGACTATCCAACGCCCGCCCGCCGGCCTGCCATGAGCGTGCTCGACAAGGGCTCGAGCTGGGCAATCACCGGCCCGGCAGCCCATTGGCGGGCAGAGCTCAGGCAGGCGCTTGGCGCCATCAAGGCCCTTGCAGCAGCGAAGGAAGGCAAGTGATGCGATCCCTGCTCGTCACCGGCGGCGCCGGCTTCATCGGCTCCAACTTCGTGGCGCACTGGGCGGCAACCCACCCGGGCGACCGCATCACGGTGCTGGACCTGCTGACCTATGCCGGCAACCGCGCGAACCTCGATGGCCAGCCGGCCGAACTGGTGGTCGGCGACATCCGCGACGAGGACCTGGTCACCCAGCTGGTCCGCGACCGCAAGATCGACACCATCGCGCACTTCGCCGCCGAAAGCCATGTCGACCGCTCGATCCTTGGCCCCGACGCCTTCATCGACACCAATGTGCTTGGCACCCACGCCCTGCTGAAGGTTGCGCGGCGCGAGTGGCTGGACAGGAAGCTCCCCCACCGCTTCCACCATGTCTCGACCGACGAGGTCTATGGAACGCTTGGCCCGAACGACCCCGCCTTCCGCGAGGACACGCCCTACGCCCCCAATTCGCCCTACTCCGCCTCCAAGGCCGCGTCGGACCATCTGGTCCGCGCCTACCACCACACCTATGGCCTGGATGTCACAACCTCGAACTGCTCTAACAACTACGGGCCCTTCCACTTTCCGGAAAAGCTGATCCCTCTGTTCATCATCAACGCGCTGCACGGCCGGAACCTGCCCATCTATGGCGACGGCATGCAGGTGCGCGACTGGCTGCACGTGGAAGACCATTGCCGCGGGATAGCAGCCGTGATCGAGAAGGGCCGTTCGGGCGAGACCTACAACATCGGCGGTGGTGCAGAGCTTCCGAACCTTACCGTGATCGACACGCTGTGCGCAGCGATGGACAAGGCCTTTGCGGCCGACCCGACGCTGGCGGCCCGCTTCCCAGACGCCCCGGCTGCCAAGGGCAAGCCCACAGACAGCCTCAAGACCTTCGTCACCGACCGTCCGGGCCACGACCGTCGCTATGCGATCGACTGCACCAAGGCGATGGCCGAGCTTGGCTACCAGCCGCAGCACAGCTTCGAGAGCGGCTTTGCCGCGACGCTTGCCTGGTATCTGGCGAACGAGGGCTGGTGGCGCGCGATCCTCGACGGCAGCTATCTGGACTGGGTGAAGGCCAACTACGCGGACCGGCAAGCCGCCCAGTGAATTCGCGGCACTAGAGCCGACAGATGAAGCTGGACCCCCGCCTTCAGCGCGCCATCCACTGGCTGCGGACGCACAGCACGCTGCTGAGCATCGGGCTGATGGTGGTGGTGCTGGGGATCGCCGGCACGGCGCTGTTCGAAATCCTGAAGGAAGTGAAGGTCGCCGACATCCGCGCAGCGTTCGAGCGGATCACGCTGCAGCAGATCCTGCTGTCGGTCGGGCTGACCGCCCTCTCCTTCTTCATCCTGAGCTTCTACGACGTGCTTGGCCTGTCGGCGATCGGCAAGCCCCAGCCCTATTGGCGGGCGCTTCTGGGCAGCTTCACCGCCTACAACCTCAGCCACAATCTGGGCTTTGCGCCCGTCACCGGGGCGGCCGCGCGCTGGCGCGCCTATCGCGGCACCAACATCGACGCGGCCGACATCGCCCGGCTGGTGGTGATCGCCGGCGTGACCTTCTGGCTGGGCATCTTCCTGCTGCTGGGCATCTTCCTTGTGCTGTTCCCCGGCGCACTGAGGGTTCATGACGCAACCATGCCTTATGCCACGCAGGCCGCCATCGGCGCGGCGGTGCTGGTGGGTATCGGGATCTACCTTGTCGCCTGCGCGCGGCAGACCGGCCCGCTCAACATCCTTGGCTGGACCCTGCCGGTGCCCACCTTGCGCCAGGCGCTGATCCAGTTCTCGCTGGCGGCGACCGACATAGCGGTTGCAAGCGCCGCGCTGCTTGTCCTGTTGCCGCCCGAGACCTGGCACCACTATCCCGACTTCCTGGTCGCCTATGTCGTCGCTGTGGTTATCGCACTGCTGGCCCATGCACCGGGCGGCATCGGCGTGTTCGAGGCGGTCGTGCTCGTCACCCTTCCCGAAGTGGACAAGCCGTCGCTGATCTCGGCGCTGATCCTCTACCGACTGATCTACTACTGGGGCCCGCTGCTGCTGGCGATTGCGCTGCTCGGCCTCAACGAACTGAGGATGTGGCGGCGGCGCGGGGATGTTCAGGAATCGGACAGGGACGAGCGGATATCCACGGACATACCCCTCTGACCCCTGCCGGCGCTTCGGGACTCCTCGAAGCGCCGGTTTTCTATGTGGCAGGCGGCTGCCGCCAAGGCGCAGCCTTGGTCGGCAGACTCGCCGAACACACGGCCGGCGGGGCGGAGGGCTTCAGCCCGACGAACCCGTCCGACGGCGCGGCTTGGCCGCGCACTTTCTGTCTTGCTTCTTCTTTCTCTCCAGCCGGACTCGGCGGCTTGGCCGACGGCCGGCCGTGCGGCCGTGCGGCCGAGCCGCACGAGTCCGGCAGGAAGGAAAGGTAAGAAAAGGTCGGGCAAAGCCCGACTCGTCGGACGGGTTCATTCTGCGGATTTCATCCAAAGAATGACCCGCCGGCCGTGCGGGGCGCGAGTCTGCCAATCAGTGCTGCGCACTGATGGCAGCCGCTCGATGATTGCTACGCAATCATCGCCCGCAGCATCCACGCCGTCTTCTCGTGCACCTGCATCCGCTGCGTCAGCAGGTCCGCCGTCGGCTCGTCGCTTGCGGCTTCCACCGCCGGGAACAGCGCGCGGGCCGTGCGCACGACAGCCGCCTGGTCAGCAGCAAGCTCGGCCACCATCTGCTCGGCAGACGGCACGCCAACCGCTTCCTGCACGGTCGAGAGCTTTGCATAAGCCGAATAGCTGCCCGGCGCCCAGGCGCCCAGCGCCCGGATGCGCTCGGCGATCACGTCGACCGCCAGGGCGAGTTCGGTGTATTGGGTTTCGAACATCGTGTGCAGGGCGTTGAACTGCGGCCCGGTCACGTTCCAGTGGTAGTTGTGGGTCTTCAGATACAGGGTGTAGGTGTCGGCAAGCAGGCGCGACAGCCCGTCGGTGATGGCCACAAGCTGATCGGCCGGAATCCCGATGTCGAGCGTGGCGGGGGCTGGAACGCCGGCCGATTTCGCCTTCTTCGGTGCGGACTTCTTCTCACTCTTGGTTGCCATGGGGCTCGCCTTTCCTTGTCTGGGTCGCTGGCTTCACCATAAGGCCGACTGCGGCGGAAAGATGCCCGATTCTCCCACTATCTGACATCGAAAGCGGTCACCTTGTCGCCGGTTGCGCGGCAGTCCATCGCCATCGCCTGGGTTCCGGCCGGATAGCTGCCTGTCAGGCGCGCAAGGATCATCCAGCCTTCGCCGGACCGGCTTGCACCGTCGACTCGATCGAGCTTCACGGCGGTGCCGCCGGTTGCGCCCACCTGGCGAGCTGCCTCGTTCAGGCAGGCCTGGGCTGGCGCCCGGGCATCGCTCGGAAACTGGTTGAGGTCGGCGGTCAGCGTCGCCGTGGCCGGCGCTGCCGACCGGCTCGAGCTGCTGGAATTGCTGCTGCTC
>JBGTBK010000175.1:0-8384 GCA_041749355.1 Sandaracinobacter sp.
TGGCAGCGTGCCGGCCGGCTGCGCCATCGGGCGCAGGGGGGCACAGGCGGGCGACGAGCTGTGGGTGAGCGGTACGATCGGGGATGCGGGGCTGGGCTTGCGGGTCGCGCTTGGCGAAAGCTTCGGGGCCAATGATGCGGCGCTGTTGAAGCGCTATCGCAGGCCGGTTCCGCGGCTTGCGCTGGGGTTGGCGCTAAGGGGTTCGGCGTGCGCCGGGATGGACGTGTCGGACGGGCTGCTGATTGACGCGGGGCGGCTGGCGGCTGCCTCCGGGCTGGGCTGCGATATCCGTGCTGCTGACATTCCGCTGAGCGAAGCGGCCCGCTCGACAAGGGTGACGGTCGAAAAGCTGGCATCGCTGGGCGACGACTATGAATTGCTCTTCGCTGCACCTGCCGACCGACGTGCCGCTGTCGAGGCTGCGGCTGTGGCGGCTGGCGTTGGCGTGTCCTGCGTCGGATGCTTGGTCGGAGCGCCCGGGGTCAGGCTGGATGGCAAGGTGCCGGAACGGCTCGGCTATCAGCATCGCTGATGGCTTGAAGCCCTTCGACGGCTTGCGCCTTGTGCCCGCCTTTGCCACAAGCTCCGCCAAGCCTGCAGAGATGGAAGGCCGGGGCGCAACAGGTGATTTCCCATGGGAGGGGTGTCACCAGACAAGACAAGGGGTTGGGGAGACATGGATTTTGTTCTCATCGCCATCCTGTGCGGCGCTCTCGCCGTGCTGTATGGCCTGTTCACGACACGCCAGGTGCTTGCAGCGCCAGCGGGCAATGCGCGGATGCAGGAAATCGCAGCTGCCATCCAGGAAGGCGCCGGCGCCTATCTGAAGAAGCAGTACAGCGCTATCGCCGTGGTCGGCGTCGTCGCGCTTGTCATCGTCTACCTGTTCTTTGGGATCTATCCGGCGGTCGGCTTCCTGCTGGGTGCTGTGCTGTCGGGTGTGACGGGCTTCATCGGGATGAACATCTCGGTTCGCGCGAACGTCCGCACAGCGGAGGCGGCCCGGACCGGGCTGCAGGCGGGCCTAACGCTGGCGTTTCGCGCGGGTGCCATCACCGGCATGCTTGTGGCCGGCCTCGCGCTGCTGGCGATTGCAGGCTATTTCTACTTCCTCACCCGCTCACTCGGGCTTGCGGTCGATGACCGGGTGGTGATCGACAGCCTCGTCGCGCTTGCGCTGGGCGCTTCGCTCATCTCCATCTTCGCGCGGCTTGGCGGCGGCATCTTCACCAAGGCGGCCGACGTGGGCGCGGACCTTGTGGGCAAGGTGGAAGCCGGGATCCCCGAGGATGACCCCCGCAACCCGGCCGTGATCGCCGACAATGTGGGCGACAATGTCGGCGATTGCGCCGGCATGGCGGCCGACCTGTTCGAGACCTATGTCGTGACAGTGGGCGCCACCATGGTGCTGACCGCGCTTCTTATCGGTGGCCCCTATCTCGGGCAGCTTATGGCGCTTCCGCTGCTTGCCGGCGGGGTGTGCGTGATCACCTCGATCCTGGGCACCTATTTCGTGAAGCTGGGCAGCTCCAAGAACATCATGGGCGCGCTATACAAGGGCTTCATCGTCTCGGCGGTGGCGTCCATCCCGGCGCTCTATTTGGCAACCACGCTGGTCTTTCCGGACATGCACGCGGTGGTGGGCGGCGCAACGGCGGCACAGGCCGGCCCGGCGATGCTGGGCCCCGACATGCTGACCGTCGTGTCCGACGCGCCGCTGGTCGGTGGCTTCACGCCAATGGACCTGTTCCTGTCGATGATGGTCGGCCTTCTGGTGACCGGGCTTCTGGTCTGGATCACCGAATATTACACCGGCACACCCTATCGGCCGGTGCGGTCGATCGCCAAGGCCTCGGAAACGGGCCATGGCACCAACATCATCCAGGGTCTTGCCATCAGCATGGAGGCAACCGCGCTTCCGACGCTGGTGATCTGCGCGGGCATGATCATTTCCTACCAGTTCGCCGGCGTGATCGGGATCGGCTTTGCCGCGACCGCGATGCTGGCGCTGGCCGGCATGGTGGTTGCACTGGACGCCTATGGCCCCGTTACAGACAATGCCGGCGGCATTGCGGAAATGGCGGGTCTGGAAGGCGAGGTGCGCGAGCGCACCGACGCGCTGGACGCAGTGGGCAACACCACCAAGGCCGTCACCAAGGGCTATGCGATCGGCTCTGCGGGCTTGGCTGCGCTGGTGCTGTTCAATGCCTACACGGCCGACCTGGACAAGTTCTTCGGTGAACTCACGGTCGATTTCTCGCTGTCGAACCCGTATGTCATCGTCGGGCTGCTGCTCGGCGCCCTCCTGCCCTACATCTTCGGGGCGATGGGGATGACGGCGGTGGGTCGCGCGGCCGGCGCGGTTGTGGAGGAAGTGCGCGAGCAGTTCCGCACCAACCCGGGCATCATGGCCGGCACCTCCAAGCCGGATTATGCGCGGACGGTGGGATTGGTGACGCAGGCGGCGATCAAGGAAATGATCGTGCCGTCGCTGCTGCCGGTGCTGGCACCAATCCTGGTGTATTTCGTGATCACGGCAATCGCGGGTCAGGCCAACGGCTTTGCGGCCCTTGGTGCGCTGCTGATGGGCGTGATCGTGTCGGGCATCTTCGTCGCGATCTCGATGACGAGCGGCGGCGGGGCCTGGGACAATGCCAAGAAGTATATCGAGGACGGCCACCATGGCGGCAAGGGATCCGAGGCGCACAAGGCTGCGGTGACCGGCGACACTGTTGGAGATCCGTACAAGGATACGGCGGGGCCTGCGGTGAACCCGATGATCAAGATCACGAATATCGTGGCGCTGCTGCTGTTGGCTGCCCTGGCAGCCCACTAGCAGAGCGCGGCTGCGGCCTGGACCGCGATTGTGGCGAAGCCACGATCGCGGGAAGGTCCGCAGACTCGCGCGTCAGCGCACGGCCGGCAAGCGAAAGGGCGGGGGTCTCTATCCCCGCCCTTTTGACTTGTCCGACGGCGCGGCTTTGCCGCGCTCTTTCTTTTTTGGTTCCCTCAGGCGGACTCGCACGGCAGTGCCGGGCGGCCGCCCGGCAATGCCGTGCGAGTCCGCTGAAAGATGGAAAGATAGAAAGAAAAGGTCCGGCAAAGCCGGACTCGTCGGACCCCAGCTTTCGCCGGGGCAGGCGGGTTCGTCGGGCTGAGGCCCTCCGCCCCGCCGTCCGGGTGGGGCGGCGAGTCTGCGGATTAGTGCTGCGCACTAACCGCAGCCACCTTGCGGCCCCTACTGCGGCGGCCCGCCGCCGCCCGGGACCGCACCCACGGTCCCGATATTTCCGAACAGATCCTCCAGCAGCGTGGCCTCCCGGCCAAGCGTCGGGGTCTTGTCGGAATTGGGGGTGATGTCGGCCACCTGGTCGAGGCCGCGGCGCTCGACGGCTGCAACCGACCCGTCGGGGGCGAAGCGGACAATCAGGATGCGCTGGTCGCTTGGCACCGGGCGGGCAAAGGCCAATTGCTTGGTGTTGCGCGAGATATAGTACCAGGTGTTCGCGTCCCACTTGGCTTCCAGCGTCGGGCGGCCAAGTGCCTTGGCGACGGATTCCTTGTTGTCGACGCCGGGCTGCACGCTGTTCGCCAGCTCCTCGTCGGCGATATAGCCCTGGTTGTTCTGGATCTGCCGGGTCTGGCAGCCGGCGGTCGCAGCAAGCGCTGGCGCGAGAAGAAGGATCAGAAGGCGGCGGTTCGGCATTGGCGCTCCGGGTTCAGGCCCGCTGCAATCAGGCCAGGGGTCGGGCACTGTCGCTGCGGCTGGCTGCCGCTTGCGGGCGGCTCATCAGGGGGCCATATGCGCCTTGCCTGCGGGGCTTGCAAGCAAGTGGCCGTCGGCTCGTCGCATGGGACGGCTGCGCAGTGCCGTTCCTGCCGGCCTTGATCAGGATGTCGCCATGTCGCTTCTTTCTCGCCTGCTGAACCCGCCACCGCCGCCGCTGATGGGGCTGTGGACCTGGATCACGGAAACCGCGCGCCAGCCGCATTTCTACACCCGCCATGCCGTGCCCGACACGGTGGACGGCCGGTTCGACATGGTGGCGCTGGTGAGTTGCCTTGTGCTGCTTCGGCTGGAAGAGCTGAAGCTGCACGCTGAGAACGCGTTGCTGACCGAGCGCTTCGTCGACGACATGGACGGCTCGCTGCGCGACATCGGGATCGGCGACATGGTGATCGGCAAGCATATGGGGAAGGTGATGGGGGCGCTTGGCGGCCGGCTTGGCGCCTATCGGCGCGCCTTTGCCGACGGTGTGCCCGACGCCGAGCTGACAGAGGTGATTGCCCGCAATGTCTATCGCGGCAACCCGCCGGAAGGGGCCGCTGACGCGATGGCATCCGAAGTGCGGGGCCTGCGCGCGCGGATTGCGGCTGCCCCGAACGAGGCACTGCTGGCTGGCGAAATTCGGTGAGCGGGGGCGAATGGTCTGTCGTGGTGCAGCTGACGCGGTTGTCGCCCCGGGCACAGGATTATCCGCTCGCAGCATCGGAAGCGGTACGGGAAGCGCTGGCAGAACGCTTCGGGTTGCAGGCGATCGACCGGCTGGAGGGCCTGCTGGCCGTGCACCGGGCTGGCGAGGGCGCGCGCGCGACAGGGCGGCTGGTGGCCGATGTGGTGCAGAGCTGCGTTGTCTCTGGAGAGCCGGTGCCCGCCCATGTGGACGAGCTTCTGGAGCTCAGCTTCGAACCGCTGGACCCTGACGCGATCGAGATCGAGCTGGAGCCTGACGCGCTGGACGTGATGCCGGTGGAAGGCGACGCGATCGACCTGGGCGAGGCGCTTGCGCAGGCGCTTGCCGTGGCGCTGGAGCCTTATCCCCGGGCCGCGCCCGAGGTGCTTGCGAAAGTGCGACGGCTGCTGTTGAGCGAAGAGGAGGCCGAGGCGCAGGCAGAGGCCGACAAGGCGGCGGCGAACCCCTTTGCGGCGCTGAAGAAGCAGCCTTGAGCGGCGAGGGCGGCGCAGCGGGGCCGATCCCCGTGAAGACCACCGTCTTCGAATTCATGTCGGCCCGGGCGGCGAACACCGGGGCAATCAACCTGGGGCAGGGCTTTCCGGATTCGGCCGGACCGGAGTCGGTTCGGGCAGCGGCCGCGCGCGCGATCCTGGAGGGGCCGCACCATTACCCCCGGATGCGTGGCACCGATGCGCTGCGCACGGCGGTCGCCGGCCATTATGCCGCGACACAGGGGCTGGCCTTCGAACCCGCGACCGACATCGTGGTCACCAGTGGCGCGACCGAGGCGCTTGCAGCCTCCATCCTTGCGCTTGTGGCGCCGGGCGACGGCGTGATCGTGATCGAACCTGCCTACGACGCCTATGCCCCGCTGGTCAGGCGGGCAGGCGGGGTGGCGCAGTTCGTTCGGCTGAGGCCGCCAGCCTGGCGGATCGACCGGGCCCTGCTGGAAGCGGCGGTGACACCCGAGACGCGGCTGATCCTGGTGAACGACCCGGTGAACCCAACCGGGCGAATGCTGGACGCGGCTGAGCGGGCAGCGATCCGCGATGTGGCCCTTGCGCACAACCTATTGGTCGTTGCCGACGAGGTGTGGGAGGAGGTGCGGCCCGAGGGAAGGGCGCATGTGAGCCTTGCTGCCGACCCGGCACTTGCAGGGCGGGTCGTGAAGATCGGCTCTGCGGGAAAGATCTTCCAGGTGACGGGCTGGAAGGTGGGCTGGGCCTGTGCAAGCAACGCGCTTGCCGCCCGGATTGCTGCAACCCACCAGTTCCTCACCTTCACGACCGCACCGGCCCTGCAGCAGGCGGTGGCGCAAGGGTTGGACACAGAGCGGGGCTGGCTGCCGCTGATGCGGGCCGAGATCGCAGCTGGGCGCGCAAGGCTTGCCGAGGGGCTGAACTCGGCCGGCTATGCGGTGCTGCCTTCCGAGGCGACCTGGTTCCTGAGCGTGGACCTTGCCGCTTCGGGCCTCGGGATGACCGACGTGGAGTTTTGCACCGCGATCGTCGACCGGCATGGCGTGGCCGGCATTCCGGTCAGCGCCTTTTTCGAAGGAGAAGGCGTGCCGACGAACGTGGTTCGCTTCTGCCACGCAAAGGCCGCAGCCACGATCGAGGCAGCACTGGAGCGGTTGGCAGGGGCCCGGTCTGCGCTCGCCTAGAAGTCGCTGCAGATCCCCTTCACTTCCCAGTCGCCGTAGCGGGTGGGTTCTGGGCCGTCGCGGCCGCCGACTTCGGGTTGGGGCATGGGCTTTGCAGCAGCCGGCGCGGGTGCCTTGCGTGCGGCATTGTCCTTTTCGGGGGTTTTCTTTTGGGCCATAGGCGCGCCTGTAGCATGGCAAGACGCCGAAAAAGAGGGGGAGAAAGCGCGCATGCCCGAGCTTGCTGGCAAGGTGATTGCCGTGACCGGCGCCGGAAGCGGGATCGGCCGCGCGCTGGCCCTTGGGCTGGCGCGACGTGGTGCAACCGTTGCGATGGCCGACAAGGACCAGGCCGGGCTTGCCGAGACGGCGCGGATGCTGGGCAACTATCCGCACAGCCAGGCGGCGTTCGACGTGACCGACACGGCCGCACTGAAGGGCTGGATCGACGGCGCGGTTGCCGAGTTCGGCGGGCTTGACGGGATCATCAACAACGCCGGGCTTTCGGTGGTTGCCCCCTTTGCCGACTGCCCGGAAGCGGATTTCGACCGGGTGATGGCGGTGAACTTCGATGCCGTGGTGAAGGGCTGCCGGCTGGCGCTGCCCCATGTGCGCGCCAGGGCGGCCGGCGGAAGGCCCGGCTGGATCGTCAACATTTCCAGCGTGTTCGGCATGATGGCCTACCCCACGCAGAGCGCCTACAACGCGTCGAAATATGCGGTGCGCGGGCTGACCGAGGCGCTCCATATCGAACTGCAGGCAACCGATCCCTCGATCCATGTGATCCGGGTGCACCCTGGCGGCATCAAGACCAATGTGGCGAAGAATTCGAAGGTGGTGGCCCATCTGCCCGGAACGCCGGCCGACATCGACACGGCCGCCGAGTTCGAGAAGGCCGCGCGGACGACACCCGAAGCCGCTGCTGAGACCATCCTGCGCGGCATGGAAAAGGGCCAGCACCGGGTATTGATCGGCCCGGATGCGCATTTCATCGACTGGATGGTCCGGCTGTTCCCGGTGACCTACATGAAGCGCATCGGCTTGTTCCTTGGTGGGCGCTGACGCGCCGGTTCCTCCCCCCGGATCAAGTCCGGGGTTCGGGCGCCCGGTCGGGCTAGCGGCTGCTTTGCAGCCGAGAACATGGTCGGGGGAATTGAATTTCGCCACGGTTCCTCCATCTTGGGAGGCATGAACCAGACCCGCACCTTCATGCTGATGGCTGCCATGGCAGCGCTGTTCATGGGCATGGGATTCCTCATCGGCGGGCGATCCGGGGCGATGATCGCCTTCGTGATGGCGGCTGCCATGAATGTGTTCGCCTATTGGAACAGCGACAAGATGGTGCTGAAGATGCACCGGGCGCAGGAGGTTGGCCCCGGCCATCCGCTGCACGCGATCGTCGAGCCGCTGGCCGCGCGTGCCGGGCTGCCGATGCCGCGTGTGTATATCGTGGAACAGGACCAGCCCAACGCCTTTGCCACGGGCCGCAACCCCGAGAATGCAGCGGTGGCTGCAACCAGCGGCCTCATGCGGATGCTGGACCGCGACGAGGTTGCAGCGGTGATGGCGCACGAACTGGCGCATGTGAAGAACCGCGACACGCTGGTGATGACCGTGACGGCAACGCTTGCCGGTGCGATCTCGATGCTGGGGAACTTCGCCTTCTTCTTCGGTGGCAACCGCGAGAATGGCCAGTCCAATGCGCTGGTTGCCTTGCTTGCGATGATCGTTGCGCCGCTGGCGGCCAGCCTGGTGCAGATGGCGATCAGCCGCACGCGCGAATATGGCGCCGACGAGATGGGCGCGGAAATCAGCGGCCAGCCGCTGAAGCTTGCCTCGGCGCTGGCGAAGCTGCAGGGCGCTGCGCGGCAGATCCCCAACCCGGTGGCCGAAGCGAACCCGGCCGCCGCCTCGCTCTACATCATCAGCCCCGGCCTTGGCGGCGTGACCGACAGCCTGTTCAGCACCCACCCGGCGGCCGAAAACCGCATAGCAGCGCTCGAAGCGATGGCAGGCCCCGACCAGCAAGATCTGGGCGGCCCCCCGCCCGAGCCCTGGCCGGTGCGCGAAGTGTCGCGCGAACAGCGCCCCAGCGCGCTTGGGCTAGGCCCCACGAGACGCCGCAATCCCTGGGGTTGATCCGGCCCCAGCCGGCATGAACGGCGATGTCGTGGCGGGCCTTGCCGCGCGGCAGGCAGCCGTGCGCCTGGTGCATTCGGTGACTGTGCTTGGCCGGCCGCTGGACATGCAGCTGGATGGCGCGCTCGCCGGATCTCGGTCGCGCT
>JBGTBK010000176.1:0-4926 GCA_041749355.1 Sandaracinobacter sp.
GGCGACCGGATCGCCGCCATCGGCCCACGCGCCTCCACGCCTATCCCGGCCGGCGCGACCCGGATCGACGCGACGGCCAAGGTGATCATGCCGGGCCTGGTCGACGCCCATGCCCACGGGCCCGCCGGCAATGGCGGGGAGATCGTGCCCCAGCAGAACTGGGTGCAGGTGCAGGCGCTCGCGCTCGGCACCACCACCATCCACGACCCTTCCAACCGGGCGAGCGAGATCTTTGCCGCCAAGGAGCTGCAGCAGGCGGGCGGCTTCCTGTCTCCGCGCATCTTCTCCACCGGCGAGATCGTCTATGGCGCGAAATCGGCGCGGGTGTTCGCCGAAACCAACAGCCTCGACGATGCGCTGGCCCATGTCCGCCGGCTGAAATCGCAGGGAGCGCTGAGCGTCAAGAACTACAACCAGCCGCGCCGCGACCAGCGCCAGCAGGTGATCGAGGCCGGCCGGCGCGAGAACATGCAGGTCGTGGCCGAGGGCGGCTCGCTCTATGGGCTTGGCATCACCCACATCGTCGACGGCAACGCCACCTTCGAGCACAATCTGCCGGTCGAGCGCTTCTACGAGGATGTCGTCCAGCTGTGGGCCAGCACGAAGGTGAACTACACGCCGACGCTGGTGGTGGCGTTTGGCGGCCTTGGCGCCGACCCCTATTGGCGGGCGCACACCGACATGTTCGACCAGCCCCTGCTGAAGGCGCACACCCCGCCAGGCGTGCTGGCCGAAAGCCTGCGGCGCCCCATCGCCCCCGAAGACCAGTATTTCGACGGGATTGCTGCGCGCGAGGCGCACCGGGTGGCGCAGAAGGGCATATTGGTGTCGATCGGCGCGCACGGCCAGCAGCCGGGAATTGCGGCCCACTGGGAGCTGTGGAGCTTCGTGCGCGGCGGGATGACCCCGCTGGAGGCGCTGAAGGCGGGAACCATCGTGCCGGCGCGCTCGCTGGGGATGGCCAAAGACATCGGCAGCCTGGAGCCGGGCAAACTTGCCGACCTTGTGGTGCTGGATGCCGACCCGATGGCCGACATCCGCAACAGCGAGAAGGTGGTGCAGGTGATGCAGGGTGGGCGGCTTTACGAGGCTGCGACCATGAACCAGATCGCGCCCGTGTCGGTCACCCGAGCTCCCCACTTCTGGGCCGCGGGCCAGGGCGGCAGCGGGGAAGGCCAGGGCTGGCGCGCGGGCGACGCAAGCGCGCACGGGCATTGACAGCGTCTCGGTTGCGCTGTTGCGAATGACTTGCATGGGCTAGGATAGGGCATGGTCGCCCAAACGCCCGAGTCTCGTCCGCTGATGCGCGGCATCTGGCTTGTGCTGGGCCTGCTGCTTGCCGGGCTGGGGATCATCGGCGCGGTGCTGCCGCTGCTTCCGACCACGCCCTTCCTGATCCTGGCGGCCGCCTGTTTCGCGCGCTCCTCGCCCCGGCTGGAGGCGCGGATCCTGAACCACCCGCAGTTCGGCCCGCTGGTTCGGGACTGGCGCGAGCGCGGCGCCATTCCGCCCAAGGCAAAGCTGCTGGCAGTCGGCGGGATGACCGGCGGCTACACCGTCTTCCTGCTGGCCTCCGACCCGGCCCTGCCGCTGGCGATCATGGTGGCGGCGTTGATGGCACTGGTCGCGGCGTGGCTCCTCAGCCACCCATCGTGACGGGGCGGTACAAGTTTTTCAGGGTGGCGGCCCCCGGCTGCCCTTCCTAGGGTCGGCCAGCATGGGCACGCAAATGCATGAGCGCTTGCAGGGGCTGACCGAGAAGGAGCGGCAGACGCTGCGCCTGATGGTCCGCGGCCATGACGCCAAATCGATCGCGCGCAGCCTCGGGCTGTCCGTCCACACCGTGAACGAGCGGCTTCGCGACGCGCGGCGCAAGGTCGAGGTGTCGAGCAGCCGGGAGGCCGCGCGGCTGCTGTTCGAGGCAGAGGCGGCTGACGCCGATGCGTCCCCCGAAATCGTTGGGGACAGGGAAATCGGGGAGGACGCAGCGGCCGGCCGGGTGGATGAACAGCCCGCGCCAACCGGCGCCGGGCGCATGGGGCGCCCCTGGTTCATCGTCGGAGGTCTTGCCATGACATTTGCACTCGGGCTGCTGGCCCTTGCCACCTTCTCCCAGCTTTCGTCCGCCGTCCCCGTCACGCCGGTTGCCGCCGGGCAGCAGTCAACCGAAGTCGCGGCCACGGCACGGCAATGGCTGGAGCTGCTCGACCAGGGCCGATGGGAAGACACTTACCAGGGGACCGGCAGCGCGTTCCGCAAGCTCAACAGCCTGCAGGTCTGGACCGATGTGTCGGAGCAGGTGCGCACGCCGCTGGGCGCCGCGGTGTCGCGTAGTTTCCTCTCCCAGGAGAATCTGCCGGCGCCGCCGGCAGGCTATGAGGTGGTGAAGTTCCGCACGCGCTTCGAGAACAAGGCGGAAGCAGTGGTGGAGACCGTCACGCTGGAGCGCGAGGGCGACAGCTGGCGCGTCGTCGGCGTGATCATCGGCTGATCGGGGGTCAGCCGGCCATCTTCAGGATCAGCTCCCACTCCTCGTCGCGCACGGGCACGACCGACAGGCGGGACTGGCGGATCAGCTGGAATTCGGAGAGGGCGGGCTCGGCCTTCATCTCTGCCAATGTCACCGGCCGGAGAAGTCTGCGGACCGGCTGCACGCTGACCGCGACCCACTGGCCGCTCTCGTCGGTCGGGTCTGGGTAGGCCTCGCGGCTGATGCGGCAGAGGCCGACCGCCTCCTTGCCGATGTTGGAGTGGTAGAAGAGTGCTTCGTCACCCAGTTTCATGGCGCGCAGATGCAGGCGCGCCGCGTTGTTGCGCACGCCGTTCCACACCGTCTCACCCTCGGCCAGCAGCTGGTCGAAGCTGTAGACGTCGGGCTCGGACTTCAGCAGCCACTTCATTCGGCGGCGAGGGCAGGCGAAAGGTGCTGGCAGATGCGCCAGATCTTCTCCGGGCTTGCCGGCATTTCCAGCTGGGTGCCGTCCAGCGCGTCGATGATGGCGTTCATCACGCTTGGCATGGCGCCGATGGTGCCGGCCTCGCCGCAACCCTTGGCACCCAGCGGGTTGGTGGGGCTGATGGTGGGCAGCGTGTCGAAGCCGATGTGGGCCGGCATGTCGTCGGCGCGGGGGATTCCATAGTCCATGAAGCTGCCCGTCAGCAGCTGGGCGGCTTCATCGTAGACGATGTTCTCCGTCAGCGCCTGGCCCAGCCCTTGCGCGACGCCGCCGTGGATCTGGCCCAGCAGCAGCAAGGGATTCACGATGGTGCCGAAGTCGTCGACCAGGCTGTAGCGCGTCACTTCCACCCGGCCGGTCTCAGGGTCCACCTCCACTTCGGCGACATGGCAGCCGTTGGGGAAGGTCGGGCGCGGGTCCTCGGGGGCAAAGCGGGCGCGGCCGTCGAGGGCCTGCGGGTGCTTGTCGGCGAGTTCGGACAGGCTGAGCGTGGCGTTGGTGGCGCGGCCGCGGAACAGGCCGTCGGCATAGTCCACCTCGTCGCCGAGATCGGCCTTGGCGAGCTCAAGTCCGCGGGCGATCACATCGTCGGCGACCTGCAGGCAGGCTGCACCGCCCCACGCCATCGAGCGCGAGCCGCCGGTGCCATTGCCCTGGTCGAGCCGGTCGGTGTCGCCCTGCACGATGCGCACCTGCTCCAGGGGAATTCCAAGTCTCTCGGCGGTGACTTGCGCGTAGACGGTCTCGTGGCCCTGCCCGTTGGACTGGGTGCCGACTGCCACTTCCACGATCCCGCCCGAAAGCACGCGCACATCGGCGAACTCGTCGCGCGAGCCGCCGCCGGCGATTTCGACATAGTAGCAAAGCCCTCGGCCATAGCGGTGCCCGCGCGCCTGTGCGGCGGCCTTGCGGGCGGGGAAGCCGGCCCAGTCGGCGTTGGCCAAGGCCTTGTCCAGCACGGCAGGGAAGTCGCCGACGTCGAAGGTCAGGCCAAGGCCGTTGTCGTGCGGCAGTTCGGAGGGCTTCAGCAGGTTGCGGCGGCGAATCTCGTCGACGCCGATGTTGAGCTCGCGCGCCGCGGCTTCCAGCAGCCGCTCCATGATGTAGGCGCTTTCGGGCCTGCCGGCGCCGCGATAGGCGTCGACCGGCGCCGTGTTCGTGACGACGCCGTGCACGGCGTTGTGGATGACGGGGATGTTGTAGACCCCGCCGATGATCCGGCCGCCGGCGAGTGTCTGGATGGCGGGGCCGAACTGCGCCTGATAGGCACCGAGATCGGACCAGGTTTCGACCTTGAGCGCGAGAATCTTGCCCGTGGCGTCGAACGCCAGTTGCGCGTCGGACTCCATGGCGCGGCCGTGGGTGTCGGTCTGGAAGGCGTCGGAACGCTCGCCCGTCCACTTCACCGGCCGGCCCAGTTCGCGGGCGGCGTGCAACACCAGCGCATATTCGGCGTAGAGGAAGGTCTTCATCCCGAAGCCGCCGCCGACATCGCCGGTCACGATGCGCAGCTGATCGGGCGGGCACTTCATCACCAGCCCGGCCAGCATCGCGCGCATGCCCTGCACGCCCTGGCTGCCGGTGTGGAGCGTGTAGCCTGCCTCGTCGGACCATTCGCCAACAGCCGCGCGCACCTCCATGGAGGTGGGCGCCACGCGATTCTGCACGACTTTCAGCCGGGTGACATGGTGCGCGCTTGCAACCGCGTCGGCGGCCCCGACACGGTCGCCGACCTCCCACAGGAAGAGGTCGTTGGAGGGGGCATCGGGCCAAACCTTGGGGGCGCCATGCGCGATTGCGGCCTGGATCGAGGCGACGGCGGGCAGCTCGGCATAGTCCACCTCGATCGCGTCGGCCGCAGCGCGGGCCTGTTCGCGCGTTTCCGCGACCACGAAGGCGACGCCGTCGCCGACGAAGCGAACTCCAATTCGATCTTCGACTGGGCGGTCGGCGACGCCGACGCGACCAG
>JBGTBK010000177.1:0-6824 GCA_041749355.1 Sandaracinobacter sp.
GCGGCCGCCGCGGCAGACGCCGCCGTGCGCGTGGGCGACCTCACCGCTCTCCTCAGCGCGCAGGGCATCCCCCGCAGCGAATGGGTGGTCGGCTAGCGCCCCTGTCCCTCCCGCGCTATCGCGCCCCCGGGTTTCCCGGGCTAGCGCCCGGTGCCCCCCTGCCGGATGAAGGCCCGCACGTCGGCGTTCAGCTTCACCAGATCGGCCTCGCGCACATACATCATGTGGCCGGCATCATAATATTTCCACGCGATGCGGTCCTGCGGAAAGCCGGTCCGGCTCAGCGAATACTCAGCTGCAAAGAAGGGCGTGGCGAAATCATACCAGCCCTGCGCCACGAACACCCTCAGCCCGCTGTTCTCGCGCATCGCCTTTCCGATCCAGGGCGCGACGTTCAGATAGGCGTTGCTGTCGCGGTCGCCGATCCGCCAATCCCAGTCCCGCACCCCGCCGATCGACACATAGTCGCGCGGCGTCGAGAATTTCAGCTCGTCACGGGCATAGGCGTTCATCGCGGCCGTGTAGCCGGCGTCGATGCCATAGAAGCTCGGGTCGTTGTCCGGCTCCTCGCCGGCATTGTCGTAATCCTTGCCGGTGTAGCGCGAATCCAGCCGGCCCACCGTCAGTCCCCGGTCGCGCAGCAACTCCTTGTAGAAGCGGCCGGGCACCACGCGCAGGTCCGCCTTGTCCAGAAATTCCTCCGACAGGCCGGTGTAGCGCGCCAGCTGGCGGCGCACATCGGCCCGCTCGGCTGCGCCCAGCTTCTGCCCCTTCACCAGCGCGGCCAGATAGGGACCGGTCGCGAACCGGCGGGCCTCCTCAACAAAGGCCTCAGTGGTCGCCGGCGGGTTCGCAACCTTGCCATGGTACATGGCAGTCGCCGCCATCGAGGGGAGGTTGGTCACATGCACCATCTCGTTGCCCGGCGCCTCGGACCCAAGGCCGAAGTCCAGCACGGTCGAGATCAGGATGATGCCGTTCAGCCCGACGTCGGAATAGCCACCCTCCAGCTCCCGCACCACGGCGGCCGACCGCGTGGTGCCATAGCTTTCGCCGCCGATGTATTTCGGGCTGTTCCAGCGGCCATTCTCGTTCAGCCAGGCGCGGATCACCTGCGCAACCGCCTTGGCATCGGCGGTCAGGCCCCAGAAGATCTTGGGGTCGGTGTCGCCCAGCGCGCGGGAAAAGCCGGTGCCCACGGGATCGATGAACACCAGGTCGGTCACGTCCAGGATGGCGTGCGGATTGGCGACCAGCGGATAGGGCGGCGCCCCATCGTCGCGCGCATCACCCGGCACCACCACGCGCTTGGGGCCGAAGGCGCCCATGTGCAGCCACACCGAGCCGGACCCAGGGCCGCCGTTCCACAGGAAGGTCACAGGCCGGTTCGGGTCGCGCCCGTCGGCCACATAGGCGGTGGTGACGATGGCAGCCGTCGGCTTGCCCTTGTCGTCCTTCAGATAGGTCTCACCGATGGTCGCCGTGTAGCTGACAGCCTTGCCACCAAAGACCCCCTTGTGCCGCGTGACAGACACGGTCGGCGCCGGGATCTCGGCCGCGGGCTTGTCCTTCGCGGTCTCCTTTCCATCGGTCGGCTTGGTCTGGGCAAAGGCCGGAGAGGCACTCAGCGAAAGCGCCAGAAGGAGCGAGCAGAAGGATTTCATCATGGCGGACACAAGAGCAGCGGTTCCGGCAGCCTGCAAGCGCCTCATGCGGCAGCATACACCAAGCTGAGGCAGGTCAGCCCGGCTTCTGCCTTGGCAAACTCGGAAATGTCGAGCTCGACCACGTCAAACCCCTCCCCAGCGAGGCGGGAAGCCGTTGCGGCACCGGCTGCGTGGAACAGGGTGGTGCCGATCGTAAGGCTGTTGGCCGCAAAAGGCTCGCCCGGCACATTTGCAAGATGGGCCCGGCCGAAGATCGCCGGGTCCAGCCAATCCGTGTTCAGAAGAAGCCGACCATCGGGCAGGGCCGAAGCCGCCGTCTTCAGATGAAGTGCGCCCGCCAGCGGCACGCCGACCACGCGGTAGCCGAACCGGTCGGCGGCATCCGCAACCTGCGCGACCGCGTCGGCATTGCTGCGCGCGGTGAGCCCGATGAAGATGTCCTTCCCCACAACCAGCACATCACCGCCGTCCAGCATGCCGAGACCCTCGACGGTCATATGCGGCCGATCCTCGGGAAGATGCGGTGCGATCAGGGCTACCTCGCCCTGCCGCGAAAGGGCCCCAGGCCGCGTGCGGATGACCAGCTCTGGAAGGATCACGCTCGTGTCCTCGACGAAGCAGCTGTCGGGATAGTCCACGAGCGCAGGCAGAACAGACACCACGGCCCCCGCCTTTTCCAGCGCAGCCCGATAAACGGCATGCTGCGCCCCGGCTCGGGCAAGATCGATGGGCTCACGCGAGATATGCGTCAGTTCGCAGGCTGGAAGGGCCGGGCTCGGCAGGCGGGTCAGGGCGTGAAGCATGACCGCCTTGTGCCGGGGTGTCGAACGGACAGCAAGCAAGCCGCGGTTAGCCCAGCGCCTTCTTCAGCAGGTCGTTCACCACCGCCGGATTGGCCTTGCCGCCGCTTGCCTTCATCACCTGGCCGACGAAGAAGCCGAACAGCTTGTCCTTGCCCGAGCGATATTCGGCGACCTTGTCGGCGTTCGCGGCCATCACGTCTGCAATCGCGGCCTCCAGCGCGCCGGTGTCGCTCACCTGCTTCAGGCCCCGGGCTTCGGCAATCGCGCCCGGGTCCTCGCGGGTTTCCAGCATGATTTCGAACACCTGCTTGGCCAGCGGGCCCGACAATGTGCCGTCGGCCACAAGCGCCAGAAGCTCGGCGCCCTGCGCCGGGCTCACCGGGCTTGCGCCGATCTCCAGGCCCAGCTTGTTCAGCGCGCCGAACAGCTCGCCGGTCATCCAGTTGGCAGCCTTCTCGGCGACATCGTGCGGCGCCTTCCCCTGCCGCTTCGCGCTGTCGGCCAGAAGCGCCTCGAACCACTCCGACTGCTCGACATCGGCCGTCAGAACGCCGGCCAGATAGGGCGAGAGCCCCAGCTCCGCCTCGTACCGCGCGCGGCGCGCCGCCGGCAGCTCAGGCAAGCTCGCCTTGCATTCGGCAACAAATTCTTCCGTCAGAACCAGCGGCAAAAGGTCCGGCTCGGGGAAGTAGCGATAGTCGTGGGCATCTTCCTTCGAGCGAAGGCTGCGCGTCTCGCCCCTGTCGGGGTCGAACAGCCGCGTTTCCTGCGCAATTGTTCCGCCCTCTTCCAGGATCTCGATCTGGCGGTTCGCTTCCGCCACGATCGCCTGCTGGATGAATCGGATGGAGTTCACATTCTTGATCTCGCAGCGCGTCCCGAACGGCGAGCCGGCCTTGCGGACCGACACGTTGACGTCAGCCCGCATCGAGCCTTCCTGCATGTTGCCGTCGCACGAACCGATGGCGCGCACGATTGCGCGCAGGGCCGCCACATAGGCCCCCGCCTCGGCCGGCGAACGCATGTCGGGCTTCGACACGATTTCCATCAGCGCCACGCCCGAGCGGTTGAGATCGACATAGGAGCTTGTCGGCGACAGGTCGTGGATGGACTTTCCGGCATCCTGCTCCAGGTGGATGCGCTCGATCCCGACCGTGGTGCGGTGGCCCTCCTCGGTCTCGATCTCGAGGCTGCCTTCGCCCACCACCGGATGCTGATATTGCGAGATCTGGTAGCCCTGCGGCAGGTCGGCGTAGAAATAATTCTTGCGGTCGAACCGGCTCCAGCGGTTGATCTCGGCGCCCAACGCAAGTCCGGTGCGAACCGCCTGGCGCACGCACTCGCCGTTCAGAACCGGAAGCATTCCGGGCATCGCCGCATCAACCAGGCTCACCTGGCTGTTCGGCGCGCCGCCGAATTCGGTCGCCGCCCCTGAAAACAGCTTGGACTGCGAGATGACCTGGGCATGGACTTCCAGCCCGATGACCAGTTCCCAGGGGCCTGTGCGGCCCTCCAAAGTGTAAGGCGCCGGGCGCCCTCCCAAAGTGTCGGTCTCTGCCATGCCCCGCCTCTTGGCCCGCCTCGGGCTTCAAGACAAGAGTGCGCGGCGTCCCAGCTTGTGCCTGCCCGGCCCGATGGCTACACGAGGCTTCGCAGGCGCAGCATGGGCACAGCGCCTTGACAGGGGGCCGACCTTGAAGACCAGCACGCGAAAGCCCGCCGCACCAGGGCCGGCCGCATGAGTCTGACGTCCCCCCACACTGGCAACCACGCCGGCCACCGCGAAGCCCATGCCGACGCAGCGCCGCTCTGGGTGCCAGCCCTGCTGTTCGCGCTGATGCTTGTGCCGCTTGCGCTCACCCCGCTCATCCCGGCGGTCGACTTCAACGACCATCTTCTGCGCTACTGGATCCTCGCCGACAATGGCGCCACCCAGGTGCTGGCCGACAATTACACGCCGCGCTGGGCGCTGCTGTCGAACCTCGGGATGGACGTGATCGGCACGGGCGTGCTCAGCCTGCTCTCGCCGCTTGTCGCGGGCAAGTTGCTGGCCGCGCTCGTGCTTCTGGCACCGGTCGCCGGCGCGCTCTACCTCGCCCAGGCCGTGCAGGGGCGGCTGACGCTGTTCACCGTGCTGCTGGCAGCCTTCCTCGGCTTCAGCCACATCTTCACCTGGGGTTTTGCCAACTTCCTCCTCGGCCTCGGCATGATGCTGTTCGGTCTCGGCTGGTGGATCCGCATGCGCGACCGGCCTGCCCTCCAGCTCGGTGGTGCGATCCTCCTCGGCGCTGTCCTGATCGCGGTGCATGCGCTCGCCTTCGGCCTCTGGGGCCTGATGCTCGGCTGCGTCGAGCTCATGCTGGCCTTCAGCAAGGGCCGGCCCACCCTTGCAAACCTCGCCCTGCGCGCAGCCCGTCTCGTTTCGATCGCGCTGCTCCCGGCCATCTATTTCCTCTCGTCCGAAACCGCCGAGGCGCCCCAGGGCGTCACAGCCGCAATTGGCAATCTCGGCGCCCATGCAGAACGCGGCAGCGCGCTCAGCCGCGTCATCGAAGAGGCGCTCAGCCGCCTCGACCTGCTGCTGCGCGTCTCGGAGTCGATCAACCCCTGGGCCGACAGGCTGATCGGCGCGAGCCTCTGGGCCCTGATCGTAGGCGGGCTGTTCATTGGTGTGCTCCGCCTGGCCCCCGTCATGCGGCTGGCTGCCGCGCTCGCCTTCCTGCTGGTGCTGGTGCTGCCCCCCAACCTGTTCGGCAGCGGCTACACCAACGATCGCATGCCCCTTCTGCTGATGGCGCTGCTGGTCGGCGGCCTCTCCATTGCCAGCAACCACCCCCGCGCCCGCGCGCTGACCACGACGGTCGGCATCCTGCTCGCCGCGCATCTGGCGCTGGTGACCGTCAGCTATGTGAAGGCCGGCCGCCACTTCACCGACTATCTGGCAAAGACCGCCCCGCTCGACCTCGGCGAGATCGCGGTCCCGCTGCACTTCCGCGGCGCAGACCGGCTTGGCTACCTGCCCTTCTGCTCGGGCCTCATGCCAGCGCTCGCCTTCACAAAGGACATGGCGGTTCCCACCTTCGTGTTCCAGAGCCAGCAGCCACTCGTGCTCGACGGCCGGCTGAAGGACGCACTGTCCGCTCGCAGCAAGGGCGACCCGCGCATGGAGCGCGCCAAGTTCCTGGAAGGCGCCCCGGTGGACGTGCGGCAGGAACGGATCGCCCGCCAGTTCGGCTATGGCATCGACACGGTGGTCGCCTGCGACGGCGATGGCCCCGTCCCGTCCGACAGCAGGATCAAGCGGGTGGCCGAGGGCCCCTTCTGGGGCGTCTATCGGCCCCAGCCGACCTCTGCGCCAGGACCCGAGTTGGCGCCAGCGCCAGTGGCGGTCACCACCAGCGGGTCGGCGCAGCCGTAAACCCGGCCCGCTTCTCCAGCGCGTAGGCTGCGTCCAGCACGCCCATCTCGTCCAGCGGGCGCCCGATCAGCTGCAGCCCAAGCGGAAGCCCCTGCCCGTCGAGCCCCGCCGGGATCGACATGGCCGGCAGGCCCGCGAGGCTTGCCGGCACCGTGAACACATCGTTCAGATACATGGCAATCGGGTCGGCCGTCTTGGCACCCAGCTCGAATGCGCCGGTCGGCGCGGTCGGCGTGAGCAGCAGGTCGCAACGGCCGAACGCGCGCTCGAAATCCTGCGCGATCAGCGCCCGCACCTTCTGCGCCTTCAGATAATAGGCGTCATAGTAACCGGCCGAGAGCACATAGGTGCCGATCATGATCCGCCGCTTTACCTCGGCGCCGAATCCGGCAGCGCGCGTTGCCGCATACATGTCCGACAGGCTGCCACCCTCGGGCGCGACGCGCAGACCATAGCGGACGCCATCATAGCGGGCGAGGTTCGACGAGGCTTCCGCCGGCGCCACGATGTAATAGGTTGGCAGCGCTTCGCCGGTGTGGGGCAGCGACACCTCCACGATCTCGGCACCTGCATCGCGTGCCCAGTCGACGCCCTTCTGCCAAAGCGCCTCGAGCACCGGGTCCATGCCATCGACCCGATATTCCTTGGGGATCCCGATGCGCTTGCCCTTGAGCGAGCCGGTCAGTCCGCCGGCATAATGCGGCACGGGCACATCCAGCGAGGTCGAATCCTTCGGGTCGTAGCCGGCCATCGCTTCCAGCACGAGCGCGCAGTCCGTCACGTCGCGCGCCAGCACACCGGCCTGGTCCAGCGAGGAGGCAAAGGCGATCACGCCCCATCGCGAGCAGCGCCCATAGGTCGGCTTGATGCCGGCGATGCCGGTAAACGCTGCCGGCTGGCGGATGGAGCCGCCCGTGTCGGTCCCGGTCGCCGCCG
>JBGTBK010000178.1:0-4572 GCA_041749355.1 Sandaracinobacter sp.
CCCGGTCGCCCGGCGCCAGCAGGAAGGGATTGGCAGCAGACGGGTCGAACAGCCGCGCGTCCGACCGGCCGATCACCCACCAGCCAGTCGGCATCGACAGCGTGGTCACAATGCACTGCGCGCCGGCGATGATCACGCTGCCGGCCGGCACGTCGCGCACGATCGCGGGCTTGCGCGGCAGCCGCAACCGCTCGTCCAGGGTCCCAAGATAGGCGTAGCCGGGCGCGAACCCGCACATGTAGACGCGATAGCTCCCAGCCAGATGGCGCTGGACAAGCTCGTGCCGATCCAGCCCCAGCGCCTCGGCTGCAGCCGCAAGGTCGGGCGCGACAGCTTCTTCATAGCTGACCGCGATCGTCCGCACCGGCCCTTCATCGAAGCGCGCAACAGCCCCCGGCTGCAAGGCGCGGACATGCCGCTCCACGGCCGCATGGTCGCTCAGCAGCGGATCGAAGGCGATGAACAGCGAGGCATAGGCCGGAACAGCCTCCCGGAACCCCGGCGG
Organism: Sandaracinobacter sp.; assembly: GCA_041749355.1. Classification (GTDB taxonomy): domain Bacteria; phylum Pseudomonadota; class Alphaproteobacteria; order Sphingomonadales; family Sphingomonadaceae; genus Sandaracinobacteroides. The sequence continues at coordinate 506 of JBGTBK010000178.1, forward strand.
GGGAGACGCCGCCACGGCGGCATCCAGCGCAAGCACGCGCCGATTCGCCAGATCGTCGATGCAGTCCCCAAGCTCGACCAGCAGACCCGCCTCGCCGACCGCTCGAAAGACCGGCGCGTCAAAATCCGGGCCGCCGGTCACGCAAGCGGCAGGAAGGGCCGGATCGCAACCCCTCGCTCCAGCAAGGCCGCCTTCAGCTGCCGCGCCATCGCAACCGCATGGGGGCTGTCGCCGTGAATGCAGATGGACTGCACGTCCAGCCGCACATGCCCCCCGTCAACCGTCGGCATCTCCCCGCTGTCCAGGAAGCGCAGCATCCGCGCCGTTGCCGCCGCTTCATCGGTGATGAGGGCTCCGGGCTGGCTCCGCGGAACCAGATGTCCCTCTGCGGTATAGCCCCGGTCCGCAAACACCTCGCTGAACACGCGCACGCCTTGCGCCCGGGCAAGCCGCTCCAGCTCGGTCCCCGAAATCGCAAGCACGGCAAGCCCGGGGTCGACAGCGCGCACCGCCCGCAGGATGGCAGACGCGACGTCCCCCTCCACCGCCGCCACATTGCCCAGCGCGCCATGCGGCTTCACATAGGCAATGCGCGTGCCGGCAAGCGCCCCGATTGCAATCAGCTGGCCCACCTGCGCGGCAACGAAGCGCTCGATCTCGCCCGCAGTGGCCGGCAGGCGCCGCCGGCCGAACCCTTCCTTGTCCGGATAGCTCGGGTGCGCGCCCACCACCACGCCCTTCTCGCGGGCCATCACCAGCGTGGCAAACATCGTCTCCGGGTCGCTCGCATGGCCGCCACAAGCGACATTGGCGCTGCTCACGATGTCGAGCATGGCAGCATCGTCGCCCATCACCCACGGGCCATAGCCTTCGCCAAGGTCGGCATTCAGGTCCACGAACAGGGCAGTCGCATCGTTCATGGCGCCGACCATAAGCAGAAAATCGGCGCCAGTCATGCGGGCTCCGGGCAAGCCTGCGCTTCATCCCTTTTGCCGGATCGCAAGCCGCGCGATACAGCCAGTGCATGACCGACCCACGCCACCAGGACATCCGGGACTCTGTCGCCCGCCTCTGCGCCGAGTTCGACGGTGCCTACTGGCGCGACCTCGATGCCCGCATGGCCTATCCAACTGCCTTCGTCGACGCGCTCACCCACAGCGGATTCCTCGCCGTCATGATCCCTGAAGCCTATGGCGGGGCGGGCCTCCCCCTGTCGGCCGCCGTCGCCATCCTCGAGGAAATCCACAAGAGCGGCTGCAACGGGGCGGCCTGCCACGCCCAGATGTACACCATGGGCACCCTCCTCCGGCACGGCAGCGACGCCCAGAAGCAGCGCTTCCTGCCCGAGATCGCCGCCGGCCGGCTGCGCCTGCAGGCCTTCGGCGTGACCGAGCCGACCAGCGGAACCGACACCCTCGCACTCAGCACAGTCGCCAGGCGCGACGGCGACATCTACCGGATCAGCGGGCAAAAGATCTGGACCAGCCGGGCCGAACATTCCGACCTCATGATCCTGCTCGCCCGCACCACCCCGCGCGAACAGGTCGCGAACAAGGGCGACGGCCTCTCCGTCTTCCTCGTCGACATGCGCGAGGCCCTGAAACAGGGCATGACCATCCGCCCCATCCGCACCATGATGAACCACGCAACGACCGAGGTCTGGTTCGACAATGTGCCCGTGCCCGTCGAAAACCGCATCGGCGCCGAAGGTCAGGGCTTCCGCTACATCCTCTCGGGCATGAACGCCGAGCGCATCCTGATCGCGGCCGAATGCATCGGCGACGCCAAATGGTTCATCGCGAAAGCCAGCGCCTATGCAAGCGACCGCCAGGTCTTCGGCCGCCCGATCGGCGCCAACCAGGGCGTCCAGTTCCCCATCGCCAAGGCCTATGCCGCCATGTCGGCAGCAGAACTCATGGTCCATGCGGCAGCCGATGCCTATGATGCGGGCGCCGACTGCGGCCCGCAGGCGAACATGGCCAAGATGCTCGCAGCCGACGCTTCGTGGGAGGCCGCGAACATTTGCCTGCAAACCCACGGCGGCTTCGGCTTCGCAGCCGACTACGACATCGAGCGCAAGTTCCGCGAAACCCGGCTCTACCAGGTGGCGCCCGTTTCCACGAACCTCATCCTCGCCTATCTCGCCCAGCATGTGCTCGGCCTGCCCCGGTCCTATTGATGGGCGAGCCCGAACAGGCCCCCGCATCCGCGCGGAATTCGCCGATTGCTGATCCCCTGTACGCCGAAGACCGGCTGGAGCCGGGCCTCATCGCCCGCTTCCGCGCCACACTCGGCCCCTGGCTGTTCTCGATGCCCGAAGGCGCCGCCCCGCTCGGCGCCCACTGGTGCCTGTTCGCGCCCCTTGCCGCCACCGCAGAGCTCGGCCCAGACGGCCACCCCCCGCGGCTGCACGCCATTCCCAAAGCCGATTTTCCCCGCCGCATGTGGGTCGGCGGCGCGCTCGACCTCGCCACACCCTTCCCGCTCGACACACCGGTCAGCCGCACCACCACGCTGCGGCCCCCGCAGGAAAAGGCCGGCGCGTCAGGGGGATTTCTCCTCGCCGGGTTCGACCAGCATTATTCCGCTGCAGGCCAGCTTCTGGGCACCGAGCGGCAGGACATCGTCTATCGCCCGGTGTCCGATGGCCTGTCACCACCCGCACCCACGTCAGGCCCGATCCCGCCAGCCGACCTGCGGCTCGAAATCGCCACCCCGCCGGCGCTGCTGGTCCGCTACTCCGCCCTCACCTTCAACGCCCATCTCATCCACGTCAGCGACCATCACGCCGTGCAGGTGGAGGGCCATGAAGGCCTTCTTGTGCACGGGCCGTTGCAGGCAACCCTGCTGCTGAACCTCGCAGCCCAGGCCCTTGGCACAGCGCCCCGCCACTTCCGCTACCGCAGCGTGCAGCCCCTTGTCGCAGGCCGCGGCCTGATCGCCACCGCCACCCGCAGCGCAGACGGCATCCACTGCGCAGTCCACGATGGATCGGGCCGCCAGACCATGGTCGCAACCGCCAGCCGCTAGGCCTCCCGCGTCCCGCTGCCCCCGAAGGGCGCCAACAGCCCGCCATCATCCCGTCCCGACAGCCGCAGAACCAGCGCCTCGCCCATTGCCGCCGAATGCTTGAAGCCATGGCCCGAACAGGCGGAAACCAGCAGGATCGCACCGCTGTCCGGGTGCGGCTCCACGATGAAATCGCCCTCGGGCGCAACCGTGTAGCAGCAGGCTGCCGCCCGGGTCGCAGCCGGGCCGGCCCCGATCAGCCGCCCCTGCACATGGGCGCCGAACAGGGCGGCGCTTTCGGCCGCCGTCACCCGTCGCTCCAGCCGGTCGGGGTCCACCGTGACGGCATATTGCTCGCCTGCACACTTCAACTCGCCCGATCCGGGGCGCGGCGGAAAGCCATAGAATATCTGGTCCGGCGTTGGCCCATGGTTCCAGATGAACACCGGCGCTTCCCCCCGCCAGCCCGACGCATCGGGCAGTTCGAACCAGTGCAGGGTCTGGCGATAGACGCCGAGCCGCCCGGCAAGCGAAGGCGCAAGCCGCGGCATCCAGGCACCTGCCGCCACCACGGCCCGGTCGGCCAGCACCGTCCCGGCCGAGGTCTCGACCCGCACGCCAGCGCCATCCGGCGCCAATGTCAGAACCTCCACCCCGGTCTGCACCTCAGCCCCCAGCCGGCGCGCCTCGCGCAACTGCACATCGATGCAGCGCTCGGGAAAGATCTGCCCACCGCCGGGCTCGAAATAGCCCTGCTCGTCGCCCACCAGCCCGCCGAACTGCGGGAAACGCCGGGCGATTTCGGCCGCATCCAGCAGCTCGTGCGCAATGCCGAACCGGCTTGCAGCACCGGCCGTGCGGGCAAGGAAGCCCTGCTTGCCATGCATCGCGCTCAGCGCATCGTCCCGCACGATCAGCAGAAAGCCGCAGCGTTCGATCAGCCGTTCGCCCGTCTCGGCCTCCAGCGCGTCCCAGATCGCGTGGCTGCGCAGCGCCAGCGGCACATAGGCGTCGCCCTCGCCGATGCCCTGCCGGGTGATGCGCGTGTCGCCATGGCT
>JBGTBK010000179.1:0-3790 GCA_041749355.1 Sandaracinobacter sp.
TCGGAGGGTGGCGGCAGTTGTGGGGCCTGGGCAGTGGCCGGCGCTGCCGCGAGGAGCAGGAGGAGGGCGAGCGTGCGGATCATTTTGCGGGGGGCTGTTGCGGGAAGAGCTTGCGGAGCTCGGCCTCGAGCTTGGGGGCGACTGCCTTTTCGGCGGCCTGCACGCGGGCGGCGTACTTCTGCTGCATGGCCTTGCTGACTTCGGCGTTGATTGCGGGCTGGCGGGCTAGCAGCTTGGCGCCGGTCGGGGAGCGGTAGAAGGCGGCTATCTGGTCGAGTTCGGCGGCCGTGAAGTCGCGGGCATAGGCCGCGATCGCGACCTGGCGCGAGGCGGTGAGCATCTCTCGCTGGATGGGGCCAAGCGCATCGGCCTGGATTGCGCCCATGCGGGCGAGCGCCGCGTTGAAGGCGGGCTTGTTCTTGGCCGCTTCCTCGCGGAAGCGGGGGTTCTGGCTGAGCATTGCGCGCATGGCATCTCCGTTGCGCATGGCCTTCAGCTGGGCTTCGAGCTGGGCGCTTGCGCGGGCAGCCGGGTTCAGGATGTCGACCACTGCGGCGGCCGACTTGGTCGCCGTCTGGGCGGATGCGGCGACGGGGAGGGTTGCCAGCGTTGCGGCGAGTGCAACGGCTGCGATCGGGCTGGCGGGGAAGCGTTTCGTCATGGGTGTCAAGCTGCCTGCTGGCGGGCACCGGGCGCCTTTCGGGCGCTCGGGTCCTGCGGGTTGGTGAGGGCGGTTGCCCCCTTTGCCTGGGCGCTGAGCCAGGCGTGCATCGATTGTGCGACGTCACGGCCTTCGCGGATAGCCCAGACGACAAGACTTGCCCCGCGCACGATGTCGCCTGCCGCAAAGACGCCGGGCAGGCTGGTGGAGAGGCGCTCTCCATCGGCCTTGACGGTGCCCCAGCGGGTGGTGGCGAGCGCGGGTTCGGCGAAGGTGGCTGGAAGATCCTCGGGATCGAAGCCGAGCGCTTCGATGACGAGATCGGCCGGCAGGGTGAAGGCCTGGTCGGGCTCTGGCTGGGGGGTGCGGCGGCCCGAGGCGTCGGGGTTGCCGAGCCGCATGCGGGTGGCCGTGACGGAGGTGACGCGGCCGGAGGGGCCGCCCGCGAAGGCGGCGGGGGCTGCCAGCCATTCGAAGCGGACGCCTTCTTCCTCGGCATTGGTCACTTCGCGCTGGGAGCCGGGCATGTTGGCGCGGTCGCGGCGGTAGAGACAGGTGACGGAACGGGCGCCCTGGCGCACGGCGGTTCGGACGCAGTCCATCGCGGTGTCGCCGCCGCCGATGACGACGACGTCGCGGCCATCGGCGTTCAGTTCGCCGGAGGTGAAGGCAGGGACGTCGTCGCCGAGGCCGACGCGGTTGGAGGCGATGAGATAGTCGAGGGCCCTGACAATACCGGGTCGGCCGACGCCCTGCAGGGTGGAGCCTGCGAGGCCGAGCGGGCGGGGCTTGTAGACGCCGGTTGCGACGAGGATGGCATCGTGGCGCTGGCGGAGATCCGCGAAGCTGATGTCGGTGCCGACGTTCGTGTTCTGGTGGAAGTGGATGCCGCTGTCGGCGAGGCGCTTTACGCGGCGCTCGACCACTTCCTTTTCCAGCTTGAAGCCTGGGATGCCGTAGATGAGGAGGCCGCCGGCGCGGTCGTGGCGGTCGTAGACATGGACCTCGTAGCCGCGGACGCGGAGCAGTTCGGCGGCGGTGAGGCCGGCGGGGCCTGCGCCGATGATTCCGACGGACTGGCCGGAGCGGTCTGCGAGCGGGACGAGGGGCTCGACCCAGCCTTCCTTCCAGGCGGTGTCGGTGATGAACTTCTCGATCGAGCCGATGGTGACGGCGCCGTGGCCGGACTGTTCGATGACGCAGCTGCCTTCGCACAGACGGTCTTGTGGGCAGATGCGGCCGCAGATTTCGGGCATGGTGGAGGTGGAGGCGGAGAGCTCGTACGCTTCGCGCAGGCGGCCTTCGGCGGCGAGCTTGAGCCAGTCGGGGATGTGGTTCTCAAGCGGGCAGTGGACCTGGCAGAAGGGGACGCCGCACTGGGAGCAGCGGGAAGCCTGTTCCTCGGCCTTGGAGATGAGGAAGGGCTGGCTGATTTCCTGGAAATCGTGGGCGCGTGCATCGGCAGACCGCTTTTCGGGGAAGACCTGGCCGGTGTGGGTGAAGCTGAGCATGCGGGATTTTGCCACGAGAAACGCCCCTTGGAATCGCTGATCGGGAGGGGCCTTAGCAGGGCAATTGGGCCGTGACCAGATGATGGGTCAATAATTATGACCTATTATTTGCGATCCGCAGCGGTTACTTTCGACCCAGGGCAAGATGGGCAGAAATAAGGTCCCGAAACGGGACTATCTGTTGAGAAGCCAGACCAGCGCGATGGAGCCGAGTGCGATTCGATACCAGGCAAAGGGCGCAAAGCCGTGGCGGGCGACGAAGCCGACCAGCCAGCGCACCACCAGCAGTGCCGAGACGAAGGCGGTGAGGAAGCCGACTGCGATGAGGCCGAGATCGTCGAGGCTGAGGAGGTCGCGCTCCTTGTAGAGGGCATAGACGGTGGCCGCTGCCATGGTGGGGACTGCGAGGAAGAAGCTGAATTCGGCTGCGGTCTTGCGGTCGAGGCCCATGAGGAGGCCGCCCATGATGGTTGCGCCCGAGCGGGAGACGCCCGGGATCATGGCAATGCACTGGACGACACCGACTCCGAGTGCGGTTTTCCAGGGCATCTCCTCGACCGTGCCGGCGACGCGGGGGGTGATGCTGCGTTCGATGACGAGGATTGCGATGCCGCCGACGATGAGGGCGACGGCGACGGTGATCGGGCTTTCGAGCAGCGCGCGGATGGCGCTGTAGGCGACGAGGCCGACCAGCATCGCAGGGAGAAAGCCGAGCAGGATGTTGCGGATGAAGGCGATTGCCGGGGGCTCGCGCCGGAGTGCGCCGGCGGCGATTGCGGTGAAGCGCTGCCGGTAGGCGACGAGCACGGCGAGGATTGCGCCGAGCTGGATCGCGATCTTGAAGGCGACCGAGCCTTCGCCGGTGAAGCCGATGAGTTCGGAGGCAAGGATGAGGTGGCCGGTGGAGGAGACCGGCAGGAATTCGGTGAGGCCTTCGAGGAGCCCGAGCAGGATGGCTTGCAGGTAGGCGGCTGGATCCATGCCGGGTGTCAGGCCTTGTCGCCGAAGCGGCCGCCGCTGCGGTAGCGGGCAAGCCAGCCGTCGGCCACGGCCTCGAGCGGGGTGCCGGTGATGCCCAGTTCGGCAAGGCCCGGGGTGCCGGGGGTGACGATGTTGTCGCGCTTCAGCATGAGATACTGGTCTTTGGTGAGGGGCGCGCCGGGGAGGAAGCCGACCGAGGCGAGCAGGCGCGCGCCGATGTCGGGCGTGTCGATGAAGGGCTTGTCGCCGCAGCCGATGGCGCCGGCGATGTAGGCCATGATCTGGCGCATGGTGAGGATCTCGGGCCCGCCGAGCTCGAATGTGCCGCCGGGCTGGCCGCTGAACTGGCGGTCGATGACAGCCATGAGGGCGGATGCGACGTCGGTGATGTAGACCGGCTGGAAGCGGGTTTCCGGTGCGATCACCGGGACGAGCGGAGCCGCCGAGATGAGGCTTGCGAAGCGGTTGGTGAAGCCGTCGGCTGGGCCGAAGACCAGGCTGGGACGGACGATTGCGGCGGTGGGGAAGGCGGCGCGGACGGCGGCTTCGCCTTCGGCCTTGGTGCGGCCATAGGCCGACGGGCTTGCGGGGTCGGCGCCGATGGCGGAGACCTGCACGAAGGCGGATGCGCCCTGGC
>JBGTBK010000180.1:0-3094 GCA_041749355.1 Sandaracinobacter sp.
AGCAGCCCGATGCGGCGCCGGCCGCAGCGCCTGCTGCTCGTACCGTTTCGCAGACTCTTTCGCAGACTCTTTCGCCCGCCCAGCCGGTGCGGCCCTCTGCCATTGCACGGCCTGAGCCGGAGGCGGCTCCGGCCGATCTTCTGCAGCAGGTCGAACTGAGCTTCGGCGCACAAGCCGCACCCCAGCCCTGAGCGCATGAGCCCGGCCGCCCTTTCCCGCCAGGCCGTGCGCCTGCCAGGCCATCGCCAGATGGCCCTTGGCGTTGCGCGGCAGCGGCTTGCGGTCGGAATCCTGTTGTTCCTGGCCTTCACCCTGTTGCTGGGATTCCGGCTGGTGGAGCTTTCGCTGTTCGATGGCCCGCCGCAGCGCGCGCGGGTGGTTGCCGCTTCGTCCGACATCCGCGCCGACATCATGGACCGCAACGGCGTCACCCTTGCCTCCAGCTTCGAGGCCTATGCGCTTGCCGCCCGCCCGCGCGACATCGTTGGCGACAGGGAGGCGCTGGTCGCGGCGCTGGTGCAAATCCTGCCCGAGCGGCCCGAGGAAGCGATCCGCGCCGCGCTCTATCATGACGGCAAGTTCCGCTATGTGACCCGGCGCATCCTGCCCGAACAGGCCGAAGCCATCCGCCGCCTAGGCGAGCCGGGCCTGACGCTGGAGCGCGAGGCCGAGCGGCTGTATCCGCACATGGGGCTGGGCGCACACCTGGTTGGCTATACCGGGATCGACGGACGCGGCGAGGGCGGGATCGAGCGCGCCTTCGAGGAGCGGTTGACCGACCCCAAGAAGCTGGACCAGCCGCTGCTGCTGGCGATGGACGTGCGCGTGCAGCAGGCGCTGGAAAGCGAGCTGGAAGCGCAGATGGTGGCGCAGAAGGCGGCGGGTGCGGCCGGCGTGGTGCTGGATGTGCGCACCAGCGAAGTGCTTGCGATGGCGTCGCTTCCGGCCTTCAATTCGAACCGGCCGGGCGGGCTGACGGGCATGCCCAGCCACATGAACCGGGCGACGCTGGGCGTCTATGAGCTTGGCTCGACCTTCAAGGCCTTCACCATCGCGATGGCGCTGGACAGCGGCGTGGTGACAGACCTTGGCGAGCGTTTCCCGACCACCCCGATCGCGGTTGGGCGGCACCGGATTTCCGACAGCCACCCCAAAGGCTATCCGCTGAGCGTTCCCGAAGTGCTGATCTACTCGTCGAACGTGGGCTCGGCACGGATGGCCGAGCGGATGGGCCGGGCGCGACAGGAGGAGTTCCTGCGCAAGCTGGGGATGATGGGGCGGTCGCCGGGCGAGCTGATGGAAGCCGGGCGCGCACTGACGCCGCCGGCCGACAATTGGGGCCTGTCCAGCGTGATGACGGTCGGCTTCGGGCACGGCATTGCGGTGACTCCGCTGCATCTCGCCAATGCCTATGCGACGCTGGTGAACGGCGGGATCCACCGCGAGGCGACCTTCCTGAAGGTGCCCGAAGGCGTCGACCGGCCGGGCACGCGGGTGTTCACCGAGCGCAGCTCGAAGCTGGTGAACGGGATGCTGCGGCTGGCCGTGCTCGACGGCACGGGGAAGCGCGCGGACGCCGAAGGCTATCGCGTTGGCGGCAAGACGGGCACTGCCGAGAAGGTGCTGGAAACGGGGCGCGGTTATGATCGCCGCCGCAACATCACCACCTTCGCCGGCGCCTTCCCGATGGACAATCCGCGCTATGTGGTGATCACCATGGTCGACGATCCTTCGGCCGGGTTGCGGTCTGCCGGCGCGGTTGCAGCGCCGGTGTTCAAGAATGTGGTGAACCGGATTGCGCCGGTGCTGGGCGTGGCCCCGGACACCGATGGCGGCTCGGAACCCGATGTATCTGCGCTGGACGGGCTCTACACGCCAAAGGATGCGGCGCGAAGGGCTGCGGCAGGAGCGCGGCAATGACAGACGCGCTGGCGACTGTCCGCCACCAGATCACCGGCTTTGCGATCGACCATCGCAAGGTGGCGCCCGGCACCGTGTTCGGGGCCTTTCGCGGGGCCCGCTTCGACGGCGAGAGCGTGATCGCAGACGCCGTGCGCAGCGGTGCTGTCGCCGTGGTCGCACGGCCCGAAGCGGTTGTGGAGGGCGCACTGCACATTGCCGACGCAGAGCCGCGCCGGGCCTTTGCGAAGCTTGCAGCGAGCTTCTATGCGCCCTTCCCGGCTGTGACGGCGGCGGTGACGGGCACCAACGGCAAGACCAGCACGGTCGAGCTGGCGCGGCAGCTGTGGCATCTGGCCGGAGAACGGGCGGCATCCGTCGGCACGCTTGGCGTGGTGACTGCGTCGGATCATGCCAAGGCCGGCTCGGGCGGTCTGACCACGCCCGACATCGTGACCTTCCTTGCCAATGTGGCCGGCCTCGCGCGCGAGGGCATCGGCCATCTGGCGTTCGAAGCCTCGTCGCACGGGCTGGACCAGTATCGGACCGAGGGACTTCCCGTGCGCGCGGCGGCCTTCACCAACCTGACGCGGGACCATCTGGACTACCATGGAGACATGGAGGCCTATTTCCAGGCCAAGCTGCGCCTGTTCACGCAGGTGCTGGATGCCGACGGGACGGCAGTGGTCTGGCTGGACCAGGGCGCGACCGGCGCCGAGTACAACAGCCGCGTGGTCGACGCCGCCCGGGCGCGGGGCGTGAAGCTGTTGACGGTCGGGCCCGACGGCGCCGACCTGAAGCTGGTGAAGCGGGTGCCGACCCTGCTGGGCCAGACTCTGACGGTGGAGGCCTTTGGCAAGCAGCACAGCCTGAACCTGCCGCTGATTGGTGGCTACCAGGCGGCCAATGCGCTCGTGGCCGCCGGCCTTGTGGTGGCGACCGGCGGCGACGTGGCAGCGACCCTTAATCGACGTCAGGCTTTGGTGGCGACGACTGCAGTGGCAGCGTCGATGGCCTTGCGCGCGACAGACGCGCAAGCTTCGGCCCCGCGCGGCAAAATGCCGCAAGACCAATATCAGGCCTATGACGGCATCGGATTGGCGCAACTGGTCGCCAAAGGTGACATTGAAGCGCGCGAACTGCTCGAGGCCGCCATCATGCGGTTGGAAGTGGTCGACACAAAAATCAACTGCAT
>JBGTBK010000181.1:0-4354 GCA_041749355.1 Sandaracinobacter sp.
CCGCCACCAGCCGCGCGCGGGCCTCGGCAGCCGCGCTGCGAAGCGCGTCGTGATAGCTCATCACGCTGTTGCTGCCGCCGGTCAGGTGCAGGTTCAGGCGGCGGATTGCTTCCTCGCCCAGCTTGCTGGCAAGGCCGCGCACAGGGCCGGGCAGGCCGGCGGTCGCCATTGTCGCCAACCCGACATTGGCATAGGCCGGGTGCCAGGGGGCGGGTTCCACCGCCATCATGCCCCAGTCCGCGCCAAGTTCATCCGCCACGATCTGCGCAAAACCCGACAGGATGCCCTGCCCCATTTCGGCCTGCGGAACTGCAACCGTCACCCGCCCATCCGGGCTGATCTTCACCCAGGGCCCAAGCAGCGTCTCGCCCTCGGCCGGGGTCCAGGCATTGGGCCATTCGCGCGGCCACAGCGCATAGCCGACCGCCAGGCCGATCACCGCTCCGGTGCCAATCAGGAAGCCGCGACGCGACGGGACAAAGCGCGATCCACGCGAGGGGGCGTCTGGGGTCTTCTGCAGCATTGTCTGGCCCTAGCACGGGCGGGAGGATGCGAAAAGCAGCCCCTGCAAGGCCGGGACCACCCGCCGCAGCAGCCCGGATCGGGCACTATTTCCCGGCGATGAAATCGCGCACTGCGCCAATCAGTTCGGGCGAGGCATGGGGCGACAGCTGGGTTCCCCCCGCAGTGCCTGCACCCTGGGCGAGCAGCCGGTCTATCAGTGCGCCGACTTGCGCTGCCTCGTCCGCAACGTGCAGCCCGGGCCGTCCCGCGAAACGGGCCGCGGTTGCCAGCTGGTGCTCGTTGCGATGCTCGCCGAGCGACGCCCGCCGCGCCATCATCAGCAGCGGCTTGCCATAGGTCAGCGCCGAAATGATCGAGCCCATCCCCGCATGGCCGACCATCAGCCGGCTGTCCTCCAGCCGCTCCTGGAACTCGTCGGCGGAAATGAAGCTCTCGAACGGGAAATGCCGCGGCAGATAGCTGTCGGCCTCCAGTCGGCCCAGCTGGCCGAACACCGGCACGTCATGGGCCCCGGCCCACTCGTCGACTGCGCGCACCAGCCGGTCGAACGGCTCCTGCGTTCCAACGGTGAGGAAGATCACAGCACCGAGCCCTTGAACTGCGGGCCGTCGGGCCTTGCGACTTCGGGCCACTGGGTCAGGAACAGGTCGGCGTGCGGCCCGGCGCGTGCGCCCGACAGCGAAAGCTCCTCGCCGTTCGCGATGCTGTCAAGCCAGCAGGTGCGCGCGCCCAGCAGCCGCCCGGCCCGGATCGCGAAATAGCCGGCCGAAGCGCCGGTCGTGATCACCACATCAGGCCGCACCTTCAGCAGCAGCGCGCCCACCTCCAGCAGCTGCCGCACCAGCCGGGCCTTTGCCCAGCGGTTGGCATCGGTGACCGCCGTAAAGCTGGCAACCTGCTGCCCGCGCGCCGCAGCCACTGCCCTCAACCGCGCCTCATGGTCCGGGCTGGTGCAGGCATAGTGCACCTCGCAGCCATCCCAGGCCGGCATCAGGCGCAGCAGCTGCACCCAGTGCCCGCCGGTCGAGGAGATTGCGAGGACGCGCGTCACGAGAAGGCTTGCAGGCCCGTCTGCGCGCGGCCCAGGATCAGGGCGTGGACGTCGTGCGTCCCTTCATAGGTGTTCACGGCTTCCAGGTTCATCACATGACGGATCACGCCATATTCATCGGAAATGCCGTTGCCGCCGTGCATGTCGCGGGCCTCGCGGGCGATCGCCAGCGCCTTGCCGCAGTTGTTGCGCTTCAGGATGCTGATGGCCTCGGGCGCGAGCTTCCCCTCGTCCATCAGCCGCCCTGCCCGCAGCGCCAGCAGCAGGCCCAGCGTGATCTCGGTCTGCATGTCGGCCAGCTTCTTCTGCACCAGCTGGGTTGCCGCCAACGGGCGGCCGAACTGCTTGCGGTCCAGCGTGTACTGCCGGGCGGCGTGCCAGCAGAACTCCGCTGCCCCCATCGCGCCCCAGCCGATGCCGTAGCGCGCGTTGTTCAGGCAGCCGAACGGGCCCTTCAGTCCCTTCACATTGGGCAGCAGCCGGTCAGCCGGAATCTCCATATCCTGCATCACGATCTCGCCGGTCACCCAGGCGCGAAGCGAGAACTTGCCGGCGATCTTGGGCGTGGACAGCCCTTCGTCGGTGCGCAGAAGGACAAATCCGCGGATCTGCTCCCCCTCGCCGTCGCCCAGGTCGCACTTGGCCCAGACCACGAACAGGTTCGCGATCGGGCTGCTGGTGATCCACATCTTGGCGCCGTTCAGGCGGAAGCCGTTCGCGGTCTTCACGGCTCGCGTCTTCATGCCGGCCGGGTCGGAGCCGGCGTCGGGCTCGGTCAGGCCGAAGGCGCCGATCCATTCGCCGCTGGCGAGCTTCGGCAGATACTCCTGCCGCTGCGCCTCGGTGCCATAGGCCCAGATCGGATACATCACGAGCGAGGATTGCACCGAAAAGGCCGAGCGATAGGCCGAGTCCACCCGCTCCACCTCGCGCGCGACCAGGCCATAGGCCACATAGGACACCCCGGCGCAGCCATAGCCCTTGATGGAGGGCCCAAGCAGCCCGGCTTCGCCAAAGGCGCGCATCAGCGCCGGGTCATAGGTTTCGTGCCGGTTGGCTTCCTTCACGATCGGCACCAGATGCTGGTCGCAGAAAGCACGTGCGCTGTCGCGGACCATCCGCTCCTCGCCCGTCAGCTCGGCCTCGATCAGCATCGGATCGGCCCAGTCGAATCCGGGCCAGGCTTTCGCCGGCGAGGCTTCCTTGGCCACCACTGGTCCCGTCGGCGCGTTCATTGCCCTGCCCTTTCCGCAATCCACATGGCCGCCCCGTTAGCCGGGCAAGCCGCAGGTGCCAAGGTCGCTTGCCCGTGCTAGGCGCGGCCGATGCACGCCCTCACCCCCCGACCAAGCCTCGGCTTCATCCTTCTGGTCGGCTCGCTGACGGCGTTCGGCGCGGTCTCCATCGACTTCTACCTGCCCGCCCTTCCGGCGATCGCCACCGAATATGGCGCCTCGATGGCGGCTGCCCAGCTCACCATGTCGGCCTTTCTTGCCGGAATGGCGATCGGGCAGCTCGGCTTCGGCCCCTTGTCGGACCGGGTCGGCCGCCGCCCACCACTTCTGGCCGGAACCCTGCTCTACACGCTGGTGTCGCTTGCGCTGGCCTTTGCCCCCTCGATCGAAGCGCTGGCCATCGGGCGCTTCACCCAGGGCCTGTTCGCCTGCGCCGGCGTGGTGATTGCGCGCGCAGTCGTCCGCGATCGCTTCGACACCACCGAAAGCGCCCGGCTGTTCAGCCTCACCTTCCTTGTGCTGGCTATCGCCCCGATGCTTGCGCCAACCGCGGGTGCCGGGCTGATGGCGCTGTTCGGCTGGCATTCCATCTTCCTCGTGCTCGCGCTGTTCGGGCTGACGGTGACGCTGTCCGTGTTCTTCGGCCTCCCCGAAAGCCGGACAGCCGAGACCGCAGCCCAGGCAGCCGCCGAAAGCCCGCTGGAGAGCTATCGCGCAGCCCTTGCCGACCCGCGCGTGCTGGGCCTTGTCGGGGCAAGTGCGCTGAATGGCGCGTCGCTCTTCACCTATGTTGCCGGGTCGCCCGCCCTGTTCATCAGCCATTTCGGCCAGGACCCGTCTGCCTTCGGCTGGATCTTCGCCGTCAACGCCTTCGGCCTGATCCTTGCCACCCAGGCGAACCGCCACCTGCTGAAGCGGCTGTCGCCGGCGGCGCTCGCCTGGCGCGGCGCGCTTGCGGCCATGGGCTTCTCGGCGCTTCTCCTGCTGCTGTCGCTGGCCGGTCTTGCAGGCCTTGCGATCACCATGGCGCTGCTGTTCCTGGGTCTTGCCAGCTTCGGTTTCGTCTCGTCGAACAGCGCAGCCCTTGCCCTTGGCGCCATGCCGCAGCGGGCCGGCTCCATCTCGGCCCTGATCGGCGCCGGCTCCTTCATCTTTGGCGCCGTCGCAAGCGCGCTGACCGCCCCTTTTGCCGCGCAAGGGCCACTTGCGATCGCAGCAGGCATGGCCATCGGCTTTGCCGGATCGGCGCTGTGCCTGCACCTGGTTCGCCGGACGGGCGGGCTGGAATGACGGACTCGGCGACAGGCTGGCTGGAGTTCGCGCCGGGCCTTGCTATCCACGAGGACGAGCTGACGCTTCGCTTCGTGCGCGCCTCGGGCCCGGGCGGGCAGAATGTGAACAAGGTGTCGACCGCAGTCGAGCTGCGCTTCGACCTTGTGGCCAGCCCCTCGCTGCCGCCGCCGGTGAAGGCCCGGGCGGCCCGGCTTGCCGGCTCGCGCTTCACCGATGCCGGCGAGATCCTGCTGTTTGCCGAACGCTTCCG
>JBGTBK010000182.1:0-4189 GCA_041749355.1 Sandaracinobacter sp.
GGGCACCCACGCCCGCGAGGAACCGGACAGCGCCCCCGAAACCCGGGCATGCACCGCCTCGCGAACGGTGCGGATGTCGCCCACCCGCACATCCATGGTCGGCCCGCCGTCGAAGATGTCGAGATAGCCGTGAAAGCCGAAGCCCTCGGCCTCCAGCAGGCGCTGCGCGGCAACGCCGGCATCGTGCGGCTGGCCCAGCGCTTCGCGCGCATCCTCGGGCAGCAGCGCCACATAGACGGGGAATTTGGGCATCAGATCGGCAATGAACTGGTTGCCCTGCACGGCATTGAAGGCATCGGCCTCCTGAAAGCCCATGCCGAAAAAGCGGCCGGCAAGCCCGTCCCAGAAGGGCGAGCTGCCATCGGCCCGCATCCGCCCGCGAAGCTCCGCCAACACCCGGTCGCCAAAGCGGGGGCGGTGCAGCGCCAGGAACAGGTAACGGCTCCGCGCCAGCAGCCGGCCAAGGCCGCCGGTGCGAAGCTCGGGGTGCAGGAACAGCCCGCCCACTTCGCTTGCGCCGTCGAAATCATTCACCAGGTGCAGCACCCCGGTGCGGAAGGTGCGGCCAAGCTCCTTCGACTGCATGGAAAGCGTGGTCAGCTTGTAGGAGTAGAAGGGCCAGCGCACGCCCACCCGGCTGAACAGGCAGGCCGTGCCGCCAATCCGTCCCGTCGGCCCATGCTCCAGCACCAGCATGTATTTCTCGTCCTCGGGCTCGCGCACATCCGCCGCAAAGCTCCGCTCCGACCAGTCCAGCCGTTCGGCAAGCGCCGCCCGGTCGTTGGGCAGGTTGGTGAACCCGCCGCCGGTCATCTCGGCAAGCGCCTTCAGCCCGTCCAGGTCCTGCATTGCTGCAGGCCGCACGCGCCACTGCGCCAGTTGCACCGTTCTTGCGTCACCCATCTGCCCTTCTTGCCCGATGCAGCGGAACCGGGGTAACGAAACTCTGCGGCCCAAACCGCACAATCTGCGGCGAGGGACAGATATGGACAGCATAGACCGGATCGATCGCAAGATTCTGGCAGCCCTGCAGCGCGACGGGCGAATCACCAATGCCGCCCTCGCCGATGAAGTGGCGCTCAGCCCGTCGGCATGCCTCGCCCGGGTGCGGCGCCTCGAACAGCTGGGCATCATCACCGGCTATCGCGCCGACATCGCGATCGAGCGTCTGCGGTCAGCCCTGCTGATCTATGGTGAAGTCACGCTGAAACGCCACCTGCCAGAGGATTTCCGTGCGCTGGAAACCCTGTTCGCGAAGGACCCGCGCGTGCTCGAAGCCGCCGAAATCTCGGGGAAAAGCGACTATCTGGTGAAGGTCATCGTCGCAGACATGGCCGAATGGCGCGACCTCACCGCCGAATGGACGGCAGGCCCCTGGCAGATCGAGCGCGTCTCGAGCTCGGTCGCCATGCACCGCACCAAGGGCTTCGCCGGCTACCCGCTCTAGGTCTCGGCGTGCTTCCAGCCCCATGCTGCACCTGCTAAGGAGCCCTCGGTCAACAAGGGGGCACAGCCATGGCGGAACCGAAGAAGCTCAACCTCGCCCTCCAGGGCGGCGGCGCGCATGGCGCCTTCACCTGGGGCGTGCTCGATCGCCTGCTGGAAGAGCCGGGCCTCGAATTCTCGGCCGTGTCGGGCACCTCGGCCGGCGCCATGAACGCAGTCGTGATGGCCGAAGGCCTGCTGGAAGGCGGCAACGACCGCGCCCGGGCCCAGCTCGAACAGTTCTGGATCGGCATGGCCGACGCGGCCGACCGGCTGAACCCCTTCCGCGCCTGGCCGGGCTACAGCCTCGTCGAACCCTTCCTGTTCGAAGCCTCGATGGCGGCCACCCGCATGTTCAGCCCCTATGACGTCTCGGCGACCGACACCAATCCCCTCCGCCAGGCTCTCCTCGACCTCATCGATTTCGAAAAGGTCCGCCGCCAGCGAACCATCAAGCTGTTCATCAACACCACCCATGTCGCAACAGGCGGCCTGCGCTGCTGGCGCGAACATGAGCTGACCGTCGAGATGGTGCTCGCCTCGGCCTGCCTCCCCAGCCTGTTCCAGACCCCGATGATCGACGGCGAGGGCTATTGGGACGGCGGCTACATCGCCAACCCCGCGATCGAGCCGATGTGCCGCGCAACCGACACGGATGACGTGCTGATCGTCCAGCTGAACCCGATCGTGCGCAGCGAAATCCCCCGCAAGGCCGCCGACATCCTCGACCGCCTGTCGGAAATCAGCTTCAACGCAAGCCTCGTGACGGAACTCCGCTTCATTGCCGAGCGCAACCGCCTCATCAACAACGGCGAGCTGTCGGCCGAGAAGCACCGCAAGACCCACCTGCACATGATCCACGGCGACCAGGCGCTCGGCGAACTGCCCGCCTCCACCAAGCTGACCGCGGAACGCAAATTCCTTCTCACCCTGCGCGACAAGGGCCGCGAGGCGGCCAGCGAATGGCTGGAAAAGCACGGCGACAAGATCGGAACCCGCTCCAGCTTCAACTACAACCGCCTCGTCTCCCAGCTCACCCAGGAGTCAGACGAGAATCCCGACCCGACGCTGCTGCTGGGAGACGATTGACGCCGGCGAGCCGCCCGTCCAGTCTGGCCAGGCTGCCCCCACGATCCGATCGGAATTCTGTTGCGTCTGCGCACATTGCTGGTTGTCTCCGCCGCCTGTTCGCTCTTGGCCGCCTGCAGTGGTGGCGGAGGATCTTCCGGTGGGCCGCCCACACCAACCCCGACTCCAACCCCGACTCCAACTCCAACTCCCACTCCAACACCAACGCCCACCCCGGCCCGCAGCTATGTCTTCGAGACCGGCGGCCGCTCCATCGGTCGTCTTGATTTCCTGCTGCCAGGGCAAGACCCCAGCATCGACCAGCGCCAGGAATGGACCAACCGTCAGGGCGTCTTCACCGTCGGCGCCAACGACGGCATCGGCCAATGCTGCCTGATCGCCGGCAATGGCGGCAGCTTCAACCTCTCGAACACCGTCTATGACATCCGCGGTGGCGGCTTCGATCTGGAAAGCGGCGAATACATCTTCAGCCGCGCAGGCGCCGGTGCCACCGTGGTATCCCCGATCAACGAACTGGTGCAGCGGGTCGGTAACCAGGACCAGGTGAAGCGTGCCCTCAGCCTGGATTCCGGATTGTTCAGCCTGCTTGCCGTCCGCGACCTCAACAGCTTCTCCACCGGCGAGGCGCTCGCCTCCGCCGATTCGACCGTCCGCTCCGATGGCGCAAGGCTCGCGGCAGGCAACATCCGCCTGCTTGCCCTCACCGCCGCGACAGGCCTCTATCGTCACACGCCCACCAGCGTCGAAACCGCAACGTCGCTCGTTTTCGTCGGGGATCAGGAGCCGGTTGCAACCTACGTCCGCGCCAACCCCAATGTGGCGATCTACTTCGACGGACTTGAACGCTACTTCCTTGCCATCCCGCGGATCCAGGGCGCCACGCCCCTTGGGGCAGACGTCACGGCCGCCTATGCAAGCCTCGTGGAGCAATATGCACTTGCTGCCGGCCCTGTGCCCCTCGATGCCGATGTCCGCGTCCAATACATCCTGGGCATCCGCGGCTGGCTGATCCCCCGCCTCACCCGCCTGCTGTTCCTGAATGACGCGGCAACCGCTGCCGAATATGCAGCGATCCGCGTGCCCACCATCCAAGCGGAAACCGCAGTTTTCCGAACCGATCGCCCGCCGGTCACCACCACAGGCAAGCTGTTCCCCGGGGCCGACATGATCCTCGTCCAGGGAGGCAGCCGGACCCTGCCTCCAACAAGCCAGCAGGACACCGTCTCGCTCCCCGGAAACGATCTCCAATTCACCTCCGTGTCGATCACCCGGCCCACAGTCACGGTCCTGTCGGTGACGGTCCCACCAACCAACCAGGCCCAGATCACGGCGACGCTTGCCCAGGATCAGTCGGTAGCCATCACGACCGCCACTGGCTTCCGCGGGGTCAGCTGGTTCAGCTACCGCGTCCGCGCACCCGATGGCGAGGAAGCCGAAGGCCGGGCCTATGTAATCGTGCTCTAGCGCTTCGACTTGAACACCCCGGGCAACGCCTGCCGCTGGACGGGCTGCGCCTTAACCGCCTCCGGCTCCGGAACCGCCTCCACATTGCGGATCGCCGCCTGCGCCAGCCCCCTTGCCAGCGCCACCGCGCCGGCCAGCCGCGCCTGCCCGT
>JBGTBK010000183.1:0-10731 GCA_041749355.1 Sandaracinobacter sp.
GGCCGCCGGACTCGACGAGCTGGCCGCGCGCGGCACCGGTGCAAGCGAAACCCTGGCCCAGTCGCTTGCCCAGCTCGAAACCCAGGCCGAACGCGGCCGCACCCAATCCGAAGCCGGCATGCGCGCCATCCGGGGCGAGGCCGACACCCTGTTCGAACTTCTGGAAAACACCCTCGCTGCCAAGCGCGAGGCGATGAGCCGCCAGGGTGAGGCGGTCTCGGCCCAGATGGGCGAAGCCTGGCAGCGGCTCGAAGCCATGGCCAATGCGGCCGCGGCCCAACTCACAGAGCGCCTCGACTCCCTCGGCCGCCAGGCCGAAGCCATCGAGGTCCGGCTGAAGGCCCAGGGGGCGCTGACCGAGACTCTCGCCTCCTCCGGCGACCGCGCCTTCAAGCTGCTCGATGCGCGCCTTCAGCACAGCCAGGAAACCTCCAGCGCAGCTCTCGACCGGCTGTCGGCCCGGGTTGCAGACGTGAACAGCGATCTCGGCCGCCTCTCCCAGCCGCTGAAGGACACCCAGGGCGCAACCCAGGAGCTCGAGCTGGCAGTAAAGCGCCTCAAGGAATCCGCGCTGCAGACCGTCGATGTCCTTGGCGAGACCCTGCCCGCCCGCACAGTCGATGCCGGCCGTGCGGCCGAAACCCTTACCGCCGACATCAGCGCGCTCGTCGCAGCGATCGACAAGGCGCACAGCAAGGCCGCAGCCCTTGCCGGCCCGATCAGCGAGAGCCGGGTCGCGATCGAGGCCGCAAGCGAAGGCTATGCCGCCCAGCGCAGCGCCCTCGAAGCCGCAAGCCAGGCCCTCGTCGTCGAACTGAACCAGGCCCGCACGCTGATCGGCGAAGTCGAGGAACAGACCCGCGACACTTCGCTGTCGGCTGCAACCCGCCTCGTCGAAGCCATGACGCGGGTTCGCGAAGTCGCCACCCAGACCACCGGCACCATGCGCGAAATGCTCGACGGTGTGCTCGCCGAAGCCCGCGAGGGCCTTGCCGAAGCCGCCAACGACGCGATGCGCCGCAGCTACGCCGAACCGATCGCAGCCCATGCCCGCGAAGCCGAGGCCGCAGCATCAGCCGCTGCCGAACGCACCGCCTCCAGCATGGCAGCACTCGCCAACACGCTGAAACTGCTGGAAGATCGCTCCGGCGACCGCATCGTCCAGTTCGAGGAAGCCCGCCAGGCCGACCTGCTCGCAGCAGCCTCCCTGCTCACCGACCGCCTGTCCGACGCCTCGGTCTCCATCGCCTCCGCGCTCGGCCGCCCAATGGACGACGCCGACTGGGCCCAGTGGCGCCGCGGCGAGCGCAGCCTGTTCAACCGCCGCGCGCTGGCCCTCCTCGACAAGCGCGAAGCCAAGGATCTGAAGGACCTGCTGGCAACCGAAACGGATTTTGCCCGCAGCGCGCGCGACTACACCTCGGCCTTCGACGCCCTCGTCCGCCGCTTCGAAACCCAGGCCCCGGTGCTCGCAACCGCCCTGCAAGGTTCCGACCAGGGCCGGCTTGCCGCTGCCCTGTCCGAAGCGCTCGAAGGCTAGGGGTTTTTCTACGCTCTGCGCCGGCCCTCACCCCCACCCGGCCACCCAACGAAATTGTACGATATGGGTGGCCGGGTGGGGGTGAGGGCCGGTGCCGACTTCGACGCAGTCGGCTAGACCTCCGGCATCGAACGCCCCGGCTGCGGCAGCAGCGCCTCAAGATCAGCCCGCGTCACCCACTCCATCTGCCAGTTCAGCAGGAACAGGCCGAAGAACAGCGCCGACACCAGCGTTGTCGCCAGCAGCTTCCTGGGCAGCGAAAAGCCATGCGGCGCGCTCTGCGCCTGCCCAGGCACCTCCTCGGCCCCCGCTTCCCTCGCCGTCTTCACGCCATAGGGGAGCACGATGAACAGCGTGAACACCCAGAACAGCAGATAGATGGCAAGCGCCGAGTACCAGGGCATGGCAGTCCCTACACCACCACCAGTTCGACTTCGGTCGGCGGCTTCTTGCCCGTCCATTGCCGCGCCACCCGCCTGACCGAAATCTTCACCTCGTCGGCCAGCCGGCGCTTGTCGCCCATGCCCACCTTGCGGAATGTTTCGGCAGCAGCATCAGCCGCTTCACCCAGGAAGGCGACTTCGTCCTCTTCCACCGGCACGCCGCGTGCCAGCACGCGCGGCTCGGCCAGCAGCTTGCCCTTTTTGTCGGCAACCAGCATCACCACCATCAGCCCCGAATGCGCCATCTTGCGCCGCGCATTGATGGTTGCCCCGTCGGCCGGAAGGATCACGTCGCCGTCCAGCACCAGCCGGCCATGCGCTTCGTGGCTCAGCACCTGCGGCTTGCCCGGCGCCAGCCGGATCGCAGCCCCGTTCACCGGCACGATGGCCTCGGGCACGCCCCAGCCCTTGGCCAGCCGCGCATGCTCCTCCATGTGCCGGCGCTCACCGTGCACCGGCACCGAGATGCGGGGCTTGATCCAGCCGTACATCGCTTCCAGCTCAGGCCGGCCAGGGTGGCCCGACACATGCACATGTGCCTGCCGGTCGCCGACGATCTCGATCCCGCGCGCTGCAAGCGCATTCTGCACCCGCCCGATCGCAAGCTCGTTCCCCGGGATCTGCTTCGAGGAATAGACAACCAGGTCACCCCGCTCCAGCCGGATGTGCGGGTGCGTTCCTTCCGCGATCTTCGCAAGTGCCGCCTGCGGCTCGCCCTGCGTGCCCGTCACCACGATCAAAAGGCTCTCAGGCCGCGCATTGGCCGCCGCATCCATGCTGATGGTGTCCGGGAAATCCTTCAGATAGCCGGTCGCCTTGGCAACCGCGATGATCCGGTCCAGCGACCGCCCGGCCACCACAAGCTTGCGCCCGGTCGCCTTCGCCACCTCGCCAAGCGTGTGAACCCGGGTCGCGTTCGACGCAAAGGTCGTCACCACAACACGGCCCTGCTTGCGGCTCTTCACCAGCTTCATCAGCCCGTCGAACACACCGCTCTCGCTGCCCGAAGGCTCGGCGTTGAACACATTGGTCGAATCCCCGATCAGCGCCAATGTGCCCTCGCCGCCATT
The DNA here is from genome assembly GCA_041749355.1 of Sandaracinobacter sp. Classification (GTDB taxonomy): domain Bacteria; phylum Pseudomonadota; class Alphaproteobacteria; order Sphingomonadales; family Sphingomonadaceae; genus Sandaracinobacteroides. The sequence goes on from JBGTBK010000183.1 coordinate 3,054, forward strand.
GGCACCAATCGCAGTCAACTCCTCAGCCGACGCCGGGTCCCCCAGCAGCGGCTTTGAGTCCAGCTTCCAGTCCCCTGTGTGGAACAGCCGTCCGAACGGCGTGTCGATCACCAGCGCATTGCCCTCGGGGATGGAGTGCGCAAGCGCCACATACTTCGCGCTGAACGGCCCAAGCGTCACCGTGCCGCCCATCGGCACCACGTGCAGCTTCACCTGCTTCTCGATCCCCTCCTCCTCCAGCTTGCGCCGAATGAGGCCCGCCGTGAACGGCGTTGCATAGAGCGGCACGCCCAGTTCGGCTGCCAGATAGGGAATGGCCCCGATATGGTCCTCATGGCCGTGGGTCAGGATGATGCCCAGAAGGTCGTCGCGCCGTTCCTCGATGAACTGCAGGTCCGGCAGCACCAGCTCGACGCCCGGCAATGTCGGGTCCGCAAAGGTCATGCCCAGGTCGCACATGATCCACTTGCCGCGGCAACCATAGAGATTCACGTTCATGCCGATCTCGCCCGACCCGCCCAGCGGCAGGAAGATCAGCTCATCACCAGGTGTCAAAATTTCAAACCTTCAAAAATGCGGGCCTTCGCCCGCGGGCTTTCCAATATGCGGGCCTTCACCCGCGGGCCTTCCAGTTGGCGCGCAAGCCCCGAGAAATCAGCCCCCGCCTCGGCGGTTGGCGGCGTGGATGCGCGCAAGTCCCTTGATCGTCAGGTCAGGGTCGACATGAGAGATAGCGTCGGTGTGCCGATTGAACAATGCGGCAAGGCCGCCCGTGGCGATCACCGATACGTCCCGGCCCGCAAACAGACCGCGCTGACCTTCGCCAATCTCGGCCTTCATTCGCGCAACCAGCCCTTCGATCAGCCCGACATAGCCCCAGAACACGCCGGACTGCATGGCGTGCACGGTGCCCTTGCCGATCACGCCTAGCCCTTCGGCCGGCGGCTCCACCGCAATTCGCGGCAGGCGGGCTGCCGCCATATAGAGCGCGTCCATCGACAGGTTGATGCCCGGCGCGATCACGCCCCCCTCGTAGGTGCCGGCGGCAGAGACGACATCGAAGGTCGTCGCCGTCCCGAAATCGATGATGATGAGGTCGCCGGGCCAGATCCCGTGTGCCGCCACCGCATTCACGATCCGGTCGGCTCCCACCTCTGCCGGGTTGGGCAGGTTGATCGGCATGCCATAGTCGACCCCCGGCGATCCCACCACCAAAGGCTCCAAACCTGCAAAGCGCCGGGAAAGCCCGCGCAGGTTGAACAGCGTCTGCGGCACCACGCTCGCAATCACCACGTCGGTCACGGCCGAGCGGTCCAGCCCCTCCATCGCGAACAGTTGATACAGCCACACGGCATATTCGTCGGCCGTGCGCTTGCCGTCGGTTGCAATGCGCCAGCGGTGCCGGATCTCGCCGTCCTCCAGCGCGGCAAACAGGATGTTCGTGTTCCCCACGTCGATCGCCAGCAGCATCAGCCCTGCCCTTCCCTGCCCGCGGCGGCGCCCGCAGGCGCGCCCCACACATCGCCCGCATGGATCACATGGGCCTGCCCATCTGCCCCGTCCAGCAGCAGCGCGCCATCCGCACCCAGCCCGGCGAAGGTGCCGGCGATCCGCCCCTCCCCGCTCGTCACCCACAAGGGCGTGCCGATCGGATGCGCGCGTGCAAGCCAGGCCTCGCGGATCGGTGCCAATCCTCCCGCTCGCCATTCGGCCCGGCGCGCGGCAAAGGCTCTCGCCAGCACCTCGGCCAGGTCGGCTGCTGTTGCTGCGATCCCCAAATCGGCGAGCGAAACCGTAGCCCGGTCCGGCAAGGCTGGCGCTGCCGCCACATTCACCCCGATACCAAGCACCAGCACATCGCCCTCCCGCTCCAGCAGGATGCCCGACAGCTTCGCACCATCCAGGTTCAGGTCATTGGGCCATTTCAGCTCCAGCCGCTTGGGCTCCACCAGACCGGCCACCACATCGTGCAGCGCAAGTGCGGCGACGAACCCAAGCTCGGCCGGGTTCCCCTCGCCCGGCTGCGGCCGGATCAGTCCGCTCATCGCCAGATTGCCGGCCGGCATCTGCCAGGGCCGCCCCATCCGCCCGCGCCCTGCCGTCTGCCGGTCAGCTCGCACCCATTGCCCGTCGCCGAACTGGGCGGCGTTGGTCCGGATCCAGTCGCTGGTGGATCCCACCTCGCTCAGATGAAGGATCAGCAGGGCCCCCGCATGTGTCAGACCGCCTGGTGTCAGAACAGGCTGCTCGCGGCGAGCCGCGTTGCTTCGTTCAGCGGCCCGAGCGCCAGATAGCCAACGGGCGAACAGAACACGGCCGCCGCCACCATCATACCCTGGTTCACGATCGCGCCATCCCCGGTCACCACAACACCGGCCGGCTCGTCGAAGAACAGGATCTTCACGATCCTGAGATAGTAATAGGCCGCCACAACGCTCGCCAGAACGCCCAGCACCGCCAGCAGCCACAACCCGCTGTCGACAGCTGCGTTGAACACGGCGAGCTTCGCCATGAAGCCGAACAGCGGCGGCAAGCCGGCAAGGCTCAGCATGAAGATCGAAAGCGCAACGCTCAGCCAAGGCCGGCTGCGCGCAAGCCCGGCCATGTCGGCCAGCGTCTCCACTGGCTGCCCGTCGGCATCGGTCAGCGCAAGCACGCACAGGAAAGCGCCCAGCGTCATCACCAGATAGATTGCCAGATACAGCAGCACGGCCGACGCCCCGGCCGCATTGGCGGCCGCAAGCCCGATCAGCACGAAGCCGATGTTGTTGATGCTGGAATAGGCCAACAGCCGCTTGATGTTGGTCTGCCCGATGGCGCCAACGGCCCCCAGGAACATCGAGGCGATGCTCATGAAGATCACGATCTGCCGCCAGTCGCCCACCATCCCGGAAAAGGCGTCCAGCGCCACGCGCAGGAACAGGCCCATGGCCGCCACCTTGGGGGCGGATGCAAAAAAGGCCGCAACCGGAGTCGGCGCGCCCTCATACACATCGGGCGTCCACATGTGGAACGGCACCGCGCTCACCTTGAAGGCAAGGCCCGCCATCACGAACACCAGGCCGAACAGCGCGCCGAGGTTCCGCGCGCCGACGGAGCCGGCAACATGTGGGTTGGCCCCGGCCGACAGCCCGGCCCCAATCGCCGTGAACTCGGTCGAGCCGACAAAGCCATAGATCAGGCTGATCCCGTAAAGCATCACGCCCGACGACAGCGCGCCCAGCACGAAATATTTGAGGCCCGCTTCGGTGGAATGCTCCTCGTCGCGGTTGAAGGCCGCAAGCACATAGGCCGCAAGGCTCATCAGCTCGAGCCCGACATAGAGCGCGAGCAGATTGTTCGCGCTCACCATCACGAACATGCCAAGCGTCGCAAGCACGATCAGCACCGGATATTCGAACCGGTGCACCTTCACCCGCGCCATATAGGGAAGCGCCATCAGCACCGAGGCAGCCGCCCCGACAAGGATCAGGATTTTCAGGAAGGCCGACAGGCTGTCCGCCACATAGAGGTCATTCCAGGCAAGCAAGCGGCCCGGGCTGTCGTCCACCACCGTCAGCGCTGTCAACCCGAACAGGATGGCAGCGCCCCAGCTCAAGCCGGTCAGGCTGTCATTGCCGCGGAACACACCGATCATCAGCAGCACCAGCGCGCCGGCCGCAAGCACGATCTCGGGGGCACCGATGGCAAGCGATTGCTGCAACGTCACTTCGTCTCTCCAACAGCAGCAGACGCCAGCTGGACCGGCCCATTCGCAACAATCGGCGTGAAGGGCGTCTGTGGCGGAGCGGCCCGGCCGGTGCGCGCCATCAGGCTCTCCACAGGTGCCTTCAGCGGCTCAAGGAAGGGCTTCGGGTAAACGCCCATCCACAGCGCAACCACGGCCAGCGGCACCAGGATCGCCCATTCGCGGGCATTGAGGTCCGGCATGGCGGCCGCGTCGGCATTCTTCTGCGCGCCGTACATCACCCGGGCAAACAGCCACAGCATATAGGCTGCGCCAAGGATCACGCCCGATGCCATCACGAAGGCAACCCAGGTGTTTGCCTTCCAGATGCCGGTCAGCGCCAGAAACTCGCCAACAAAGCCCGATGTGCCCGGAAGCGCGACCGACGCCATCGTGAAGAGAAGGAAGAACACCGCATAGCGCGGCATGTTGGTGGTCACCCCGCCATAGCGATCGATGTCGCGGGTGTGCAGCCGGTCATAGATCACGCCCACGCAGAAAAACAGCGCGGCCGACACCACCCCGTGGCTCAGCATCACCACCATCGCGCCCTCAACACCTTGCGTGTTGAAGGCGAACAGCCCGCCGGTCACGAAGGCCATGTGCGCGACCGACGAATAGGCGATCAGCTTCTTCATGTCGGCCTGCACCAGCGCGATCAGCGAGGTGTAGACCACCGCGACCATCGAAAGGCCGAACACGATCCACATCAGCTGCACCGACGCATCCGGGAACATCGGCAGCGAGAAGCGGATGAAGCCATAGCCGCCCATCTTCAGCAGCACGCCGGCAAGGATCATCGATCCCGCGGTCGGCGCTTCCACGTGCGCGTCCGGCAGCCAGGTGTGCACCGGCCACATCGGCATCTTGACTGCGAAGGAGGCGAAGAAGGCAAGCCACAGCCACCACTGCAGGTCGGCCGGCAGCTTCGCCGTCTCGATCAGCCGCGGGATGTCGGTCGTGCCGGTCTGCCAGTAGATGGCCATCATGGCGAGCAGCATCAGCACGCTGCCCAGCAGCGTGTAGAGGAAGAACTTGAAGCTCGCATAGACGCGCCGCTTGCCGCCCCACACGCCGATGATGATGAACATCGGGATCAGGCCGCCTTCGAAGAACAGGTAGAACAGCACCATGTCGAGGGCGCAGAAGACGCCGATCATCAGCGTCTCGAGCAGCAGGAAGGCGATCATGTACTCCTTGACGCGATCCTCGATCGCTTCCCAGCTCGCCAGGATGCACAGCGGCATGAGGAACGTGGTCAGGATCACGAACAGCATGGAGATACCGTCGACGCCCATCTTGTAGCGGATGGGGCCGAGCCAGGCGAAATCCTCCACCAGTTGGAAGCCCGCCGACTTGGCGTCGAAATGCACCCAGATCAGCAGCGACAGCAGGAACGTCGCCACCGTGGTCCACAGCGCGATCCAGCGCGCGTTGCCCTTCGCATCGGCGTTGAGCAGGGCGATGACGAGTGCCGCCGCCGCGGGTAGGAAGGTGACGACGCTGAGCAGGTAGCCCTCGAAGATCATTTCACGCCTCCCAGACCCAGCGTGAACCAGGTGACGATCGCGGCCAGTCCTATCAGCATGGCGAAGGCGTAATGGTAGACGAAGCCCGTCTGCAGCTTGACGATGCGCGCCGTGAGGCGTCCCACGCTCGCGGCCGTGCCGTCGATCAGGCCGTCGATCACCGAGCCGTCGCCGCGCCGCCACAGGAAGCGGCCGATGGCATTGGCCGGGCGCACGAACAGCCAATCATACAGCTCGTCGAAGTACCACTTGTTGAGCAGGAACAGGTATAGCGGCCGGAAGGTGCGGGCCGTGGCGGCGGGCAACCAGGGCATCTGGATATAGTAGACGTAGGCGAGCGCCAGTCCGCCGGCCATGGCGGCGAAGGGCATCCAGCCCACCCAGCCCGGCACCTCGTGCATGCCGTGCATGATGTGATTGTTCGGCCCTTCCGCGATCGCCTTGGCCCAGAACACCTTGTAGCCGTCGCCGATGAACAGCTTGGCGAACACGACGCCGGCGAGCACGGCGCCTGTCGCCAGCACCATCAGCGGCACGAGCATGACCCAAGGGCTCTCGTGCGGCTCGTGCTCATGGCCGTGGTGGTCGTGCCCGTGGCCGTCGTGCCCGTGCGCTGCATCGTGTCCGTGCGCGTGGTCGTCGTGATCGTGCTTGGCGTCCGCACCCCACCGCGGGCTCTGGTGGAAGGTCATGAACATCAGCCGCCAGGAGTAGAACGAGGTCATGAACGCGGCCAGTACCAGCACCCAGAAGGCGTAGTTGTTCCAGGTGTGGCCCGCGAACGCCGCCTCGATGATGGCGTCCTTGGAATGGAAGCCGGCGAAGCCGAACAGATGTGGGATGCCCACGCCGGTCAGCGCCAGCGTGCCGATCAGCATCATGGCCCACGTGATCGGGATCTTGGTGCGCAGGCCGCCCATGTGGCGCATGTCCTGCTCGTGATGCATGGCATGGATCACGGAGCCAGCACCCAGGAACAGCAGGGCCTTGAAGAAGGCATGCGTGAAGAGATGGAAGATTCCGGCCTGATAGGCCCCCAGTCCGCAGGCGGCGAACATGTAGCCCAGCTGCGAGCACGTCGAATAGGCGATGACGCGTTTGATGTCGTTCTGTACGAGGCCGATGGTGGCTGCGAAGAACGCCGTGATGACGCCGACCGCGGTCACGACCTGCAGGGCCAGCGGCGACAGTTCGAACAGCGGCGACAGGCGCGCCACCATGAACACGCCCGCCGTCACCATGGTCGCGGCATGGATCAGTGCCGACACCGGCGTCGGGCCTTCCATGGCGTCGGGCAGCCAGGTGTGCAGCAGGAACTGCGCCGACTTGCCCATGGCGCCCAGGAACAGCAGCAGGCACAGGCAGGTCAGAACGTCGACCTGATAGCCCAGGAACTCCATGCTTTTGCCGGCCATGCTCGGGGCGTCGCGGAAGACTTCGTCGAAGCCGATGGTCTTGAAGACGGCAAAGATCCCGAAGATGCCGAGCGCGAAGCCGAAGTCGCCGACCCGGTTGACGACGAAGGCCTTTATGGCGGCGGCATTGGCCTCGGGCTTCTGGAACCAGAAGCCGATCAGCAGATAGCTCGCCAGGCCCACGCCCTCCCAGCCGAAGAACAGCTGCAGGAAGTTGTCGGACGTCACCAGCATCAGCATGGCGAAGGTGAACAGCGACAGGTAGGCGAAGAAGCGCGGCCGGTGCGGATCCTCGTGCATGTAGCCGATCGAATAGACGTGCACGAGCGCCGACACGGTCGTCACCACGACCAGCATGACGGCTGTCAGCGTGTCGACGCGGATGCCCCATGACACGTCCAGGTCGCCCGAGACGACCCAGGACAGCAGCTTGATCTTCGTCGTCTCGTGGCCGATGCCGACCTGCCAGAAGGCCACCCACGAGAGTACTGCGGCGACGACGAGGAAGCTCGATGTCACGAGTTCCGACGGGCGCGCGCCGATCACACGGCCGCCGAGGCCGGCGATGAGAGCGCCGAGGATCGGCAGGAAGACGATGGCCTGATAGAGCATTGGGCCGCTCAACCCTTCATCATGTTGATGTCCTCGACCGCGATCGTGCCGCGGTTGCGGAAGTAGACGACGACGATGGCGAGCCCGATGGCGGCCTCACCTGCCGCGACCGTCAGCACGAGCAGTGCGAACACCTGCCCGACGAGGTCGCCCATGAAGCTCGAGAACGCCACGAGGTTGATGTTGACGGCGAGCAGCATCAGCTCGATCGACATCAAGATGACGATGACGTTCTTGCGGTTGAGGAAGATGCCGAAGATGCCGATCGTGAACAGGCACGCGGCGACGGACAGATAGTGTGCCAGGCCGATGGTCATACGGGCTCCTTGCTGCGCGGTGCCGGCGCGGCTGGGATGTTGAATTCGCCCGTGCCCACCTTGACGACCTCGATGGCC
>JBGTBK010000184.1:0-5722 GCA_041749355.1 Sandaracinobacter sp.
CCGCCGCCCCCGGAAGGCCCGCTGCCGCCGCCACTGCGCGCGCTCGATTCGCTGGCGGCTGAGGACTGGAGCCGGTTGGAAACAGGCCGCCAGCTGGCAACCCCTGCCGCCCCCCGTCGCCAGATTCGCATGGCACTCGCAGCCCTTCGCGGCGGTTGAATTCCGTTCAGGAACCGCCGTCCGGCCCATTTGCGTCGCCCTTTGCCATGCGCTGGCAACATGCTAGGCATGCGTTCGGGGTCGGGCCCGGGCACGCGGATGCGGCCCGGCCCAGCGGGAATTCCGGCCCATGTTCTCCAACCTCCCAGTCCGTCTTGCAGCCCTTGCAAGCGCCCTTCTGCTCGCCGCCGGCGGGGTCGCCCTCTGGGTCGCATCCGGCGACACAAGCGCCGACGCATCGACCACCCCGCCCACCGCCGCCGCGTCCGAAGCCTCCGGCTCTGCGCCGCTTCCCGATCCGGCCGATGCCCTGCTTGCCCCACCGCCTCCAGCGCCCGCGAAAAGCCGGGAAGAACAACGCTTTGCCCGGGCCGACAAGGATGACGACGGGCGCATCACCCAGGCCGAATATCTCCAGCAGCGCCGCCGGAACTTCGACAAGCTGGACGTGAACCGGGACGGAAAACTCGGCTTCGAGGAATATGCCGCCAGCGGAATCGACAAGTTCCGTCGCGCCGATTTCGACGGCAACGGCCAGCTTGTGGCAGCGGAATTCGCAACCACGGCGCCAAAGCCGAAAAGTCGACAGACGGCGTCGGTCGAAGCCTGCCGCTGCCCACCGACACAGTCTGCCGCCTTGTCGGACCAGAACGAGCCGGATTAACGCCGTCTAAACAACCAATTCAGACAGGCTTCAATCGCCAGGGCCTCTTAGGGCGCCTGTCGCCGGACCCCTCCCCCCCCGGCGGCAAGCGTTCAACAGGAAAGGTTCCAACAATGGCGAATGCCACCCAGTTCACCCGCGCGCTTGTTGCCGGTGCAGCCCTTTTCGGCGCCACCCAGGCAGTGGCCGCCGAACCCTTCAGCGGCCCCTACATCGGTGCCGAAGCCGGCTGGCAGCAGGACAAGCTGCGCTCGTCCGTTACCAGCCCCGCCGGAGTCCTGCTCGAGGATGCCAACGCCACTGGCAACGGCTTCAGCTACGGCGGCCAGATCGGTTACGACTTCAAGGTCTCGCCCATCTTCGTGCTCGGCGCCGAAGTGCAGGCCACCGGCGACAGCAACAAGATCCGCACCGGAAATGTCACGGCCGATGCCGGCCGCACTTTCAACATGACGGCCCGCGGCGGCTTCCTGGTTGCCGACAAGACCCTTGTGTATGGCAAGGGCGGCTGGACCAACAGCCGCATCAGCTGGGACGACGGGATCGACAGCGTGTCGTCCAACCGCGACGGCTGGCTTGCCGGCTTCGGCGTGGAACATATGCTGACCGACAATCTCTCGGCCCGCGCCGAGTACCGCTACTCGGAATACAACCGCCTTCGCACCGACGTGAGCGGCGACGACCTCTCCGCCAAGTTCCGCCGCAACGCGGTGGCAGTCGGCGTGAACTACCGCTTCTGAGGCGGGTGCGGGCCGGCGGCGAGGCCGGCTTCGCAGACCCACCTCGGCAAGCGCGGCTGGCGCTGGGGAGGCCCAAAAGGCCTCCCCAGCGTCTGTTTCCCGGCATGGCCGGGGAACGCGGCGCGGCAATCAGCCAGGGGCCGGCGGCAAACGCCGGCCAAACGCCCGAACTTCTTCCGTCTTCCAACCCAGGCTGCTGCCGAAGCCCTGCTTCGCGGACGGCCCCCGGAAGCAGTGCATGGGCTCTTTCGGCGACCCCCAGGTCGTCGACACGGCAGACTGTCGCGCCGCAGCCGCTGCGGTCTTGACTAGGCGGCCACCGCCCGCTGGCCGGGCGCCGCCGCCACCTCCAGAAGGCGCTTTTCCAGCGCCTTCATCCGGCTCGGGTTTTCGATCTTCTCGCCGGTCAGGTCGGTGATGTAGAAGGTGTCCACCGCCCGCTCGCCATAGGTCGCGACATGGGCCGAGTGAATCGTCACCTTGGCCCCATAAAGCGCATAGGTCAGCGCATAGAGCAGGGCCGGACGGTCCAGCGCATTCACCTCCACCACCGTAAAGCGGTTCGACGCCGCATTCTCGATGAACACCTGCGGCACCACCCGGAACGCCTCCTGCCGCCTGCGCGGCAGCGGCTTTGCCGTCAGCCGGTCGGCCAGCTTCACCTGCCCCGACAGCGCGTCGTGGATACTCTTCTCAAGCCGCTCCAACCGAACCGGTTCGTCGAACGGCAGCCCCAGCGGATCCTGGATTGTCAGATTGTCCAGCGCCATCCCGTCGCGCGTGGTGTGGATGCGCGCGTCCACGATGGTCGCGCCGCCAAGCGCGATCCCCCCGGCAATCCGGTAGAACAGGCCCGGATGGTCGGCGGCATAGACCGTCAGCAGCGTGGTGCCGGCTGCCGCATCGGGCACGGCACGAATGGTAATCTGCCGGTTTTCCCCATTGCGGTTGGCAAGGTCGGCGTCCACCACCAGTGCCATGTTCGTCGCCAGCACATCGGCAGGCTCGGCCAGCCAATAGCTGTCGGCAAAGCGGCCCGCATAGGCGCGGAACGGTTCCTCCTGCCAGCCCATCACCTGCCGCAGCCGATCCTGCCGCGCCGCAATCCGCTCGCGCCGGCCGCTCTGCTTGTGGCCCAGTCTCAGCACCTCCTCGGCCGAATTGTACAATGTGGTCAAGAGCTGCGCCTTCCAGCCGTTCCACACGCCGGGCCCCACCGCCCGGATGTCCACCACCGTCAGGCACAGCAGCAGCCGAAGCCGTTCCACGCTGGCCACTTCCTCGGCGAAATCCAGGATGGTCTTGAAGTCCGACAGGTCGCGCTTGAAGGCGGTTGCCGACATCAGCAGATGCTGCCGAACCAGCCAGGCAACCGTATCGGTTTCCGCCTCGCTCAACCCCAGCCGCGGGCACAGCCTGTGCGCAACCTCTGCACCCAGCACGCTATGGTCCCCGCCCCGGCCCTTGGCGATGTCGTGCAGCAGCACCGCCACATAGAGCACCCGGCGCGACACCAGCTGGCGCACCACCGCGCTCGACAGCGGATGGTCCTCGCGCAGCTGCCCCTTCTCGATCCGCGAAAGCAGACCGATCGCCCGGATCGTGTGCTCGTCCACCGTATAATGGTGGTACATGTCATACTGCATCTTGGCGACGACCCGGCCGAAGTCGGGCACGAAGCGCCCGAACACGCCCGCCTCGTTCATCCAGCGCAGCACCGTCTCGGGGTCCTCGCGGCTGGTCAGCACCTCCAGGAACAGCGCGTTGGCGCGGGGGTCTGCCCGCACCTTCTCCGTGATCAACCCCTCGTCGCGCGCAGCCTGGCGCATGGTCATCGGGTGGATCTCATGCCCCTCGCGCGCTGCCAGATGGAACAGCTCCACCAGCCGCACCGGATCCTTCGCAAAGAAGTCGTCCGACGGCGCCTCGATCTTGCCCCGCACAAGCCGGAACCCGTTCAGCCGCCGCGGCCGCCGCGACAGCCGCGGCATCCAGGCCGACCGCGCATGGCTTTCCTCCAGGTGCGCCAGGAACAGCGCCGTCAGGCTGCCCACGGCGCGCGCCGTCAGAAAATAGTGGCGCATGAACCGCTCCACCGCCGAAACGCCGGGCCGGTTCGCATAGTTCATCCGCGCGGCAAGCTCGCGCTGCACATCGAAGGTCAGCCGCTCCTCGGCCCGGCCCGAAATGTCGTGCAGGTTCACCCGAACCGCCCACAGATGGTTCTGCGCGCGCTGGAACTGCCGATACTCGCCCGCCGTGAACAGCCCCTTGGCCACCAGATCGTGCGCGTCGCGCACCTGGTGCGCGAACTTGCCGATCCAGAACAGGGTCTGCAGGTCGCGCAAGCCCCCCTTGCCGTCCTTGATATTGGGCTCCACCACATAGCGGCTGTCGCCCATCCGCCGGTGCCGCTCGTCGCGCTCGGCCAGCTTGTCGGCAATGAAGGCGCGCGCCTCGCCGGCCACCACATCGCGCGCAAAGCGTCGCTCGGCCTCGTCATAGAGATCCTGGTCGCCCCACAGGTAGCGGGATTCCAGAAGCGCGGTGCGGACGGTCAGGTCCCCCTTCGCCATCCGGATCATCTCGTCCACCGTGCGGGTCGAATGCCCCACCTTCAGGCCCAGGTCCCACAGGATGTAGAGGATGGATTCCACCACCTGCTCCACCCAGGCTGTCTGCCTCAGCGGGCACAGGAACATGATGTCCACGTCGGAATAGGGCGCCATCTCGGCCCGGCCATAGCCCCCCACCGCCACCAGGCAGATGCGCTCGGCGGTCGAGGGATTGTCCCGGCCATAAAGGTGATGGACCGCCGCATCGAAGGCGATCCGCAGGATCTGGTCTGTCAGGAAGCTCTGCGCCGCTGCAATCTCCAGGCCCCGCCCCGGCGTCGCCGCGATGCGGCGCTTGATCTCCGCCCGGCCGGCGTCCAGCGCCTCCTTCAGAACCATCGCCACTGCCTGGCGCCGCCCCTCGTCGGGCGCCTTGGCCAGCGCGGCGCCCACCGCCTCGGTCACCTGCCGGCGGTCGATCAGGGCCCTTCGGCTCGGCACATTGTCATACAGCGAGGTCATTCCTGTCCCTTACCACCCCCTTCGCAATCTGACAGTCGCTTCGAACAGGCGCACATGCGACCTTGCGTGGCAGGGGTGAGGGCGCAGGGGAGAGTGCCATGAACGCAAGCCTGAAGGTCGAGACGAAGCCCAGCTTCTGCCGCTTCTGCCACGCCAACTGCGCAATGCTCGTCGATGTGGCTGGCGGGAAGGTGGCAGCCGTTCGCGGAGACTCCGATGACCCCGTCTATGGCGGCTACACCTGCCAGAAGGGCCGCCAGCTCGCGGTCGCCCACAACCACCCCAGCCGGCTGACCATGCACCAGCGCCGCACGGCCACCGGGTTCGAGCCCGCCACTTCGGAACAGGCCCTTTCCGACATCGCAACCCGCCTGAAGGCCATCATCGCAGAACATGGGCCCCACTCGGTCGCAATCTATTGCGGCACCTACGCCTTCCAGAATTCGGCGGGCCTTGGTGCCGCGCTGGGCTTCGCCAACGGCATCGGCACTCGCAACTTCTACACCTCGGTCACGCTCGACCAGCCCGCCAAGGTCTACACCACGATGCGGATGGGCCAGTGGGGCGGCGGCGTGCACGGCTTCTCGGATGCGCAAGCATGCATCTTCATCGGCAACAACCCGCTCGTCTCCCACTATGCCCCGCCCGGCGGCGTGCCCCCCTTCAGCCCGTCGCGCCGCCTGCGCGACCAGCTCGCCAAGGGCCTGAAACTTGTCGTCATCGATCCCCGCGAAACCGATGTCGCAAAGCTCGCAACCCTCCATCTCCAGGTGAAGCCCGGCGAGGACGCAGCCGTGCTTGCCGCAATCGCCAACGTCATGCTGCAGGAGGGCCTGCACGACCAGGCCTTCTGCCAGCAGCATGTGGGCGACCTGTCCGCCTTTGCAGCCGCCGTCGAGCCCTTCACCCCCGAGCTCGCAGCCGCCCGCGCCGGCGTGAAGGCAGAGGACATCGTGCAAGCCGCCCGCCTCTGGGGTGGGCAAAAGCGCGGCGCCGTCTCCACCGGCACCGGCCCCGAAATGGCCGGCCAGGGCAATCTCGTCGCCTGGCTCGTCTCCGCGCTCAACATCATCGGCGGCCGA
>JBGTBK010000185.1:0-3570 GCA_041749355.1 Sandaracinobacter sp.
CGGAAGAGCAGATCATTGGGGTGCTGAAGGAAGCGGAGGCTGGCGCGAAGACGACCGATCTGGCTCGGCGGCACGGCGTGTCGGAAGCGACCATCTACAACTGGAAGGCCAAGTACGGCGGGCTGGAGGTTTCGGAGGCCAAACGGCTGCGGTCGCTGGAGGAGGAGAACGCCAAGCTGAAGCGGCTGCTAGCGGACACGATGCTCGACAACGCGGCGCTGAAGGATCTTCTGGCAAAAAAATGGTGACGCCTGCCGCGATGCGGGAAGCGGTTGCCCATCTACAGGCCAGCCTGGGGATGAGCGAGCGGCGGGCGTGCCGAGTTGTTGGGGCTGATCGCAAGAGCGTTCGTTATCGCTCGACGCGGCCGGATGATGCCGATCTGCGGGAACGACTGCGCGCGCTGGCGGCTGAGCGCCGCCGGTTCGGCTATCGCCGGCTACACATTCTGCTGCGGCGGGAGGGGGTGCTGGTGAACCGCAAGAAGACCCAGCGGCTCTACACCGAGGAAGGGCTGACGGTGCGCAATCGGCGATCCCGCCGGCGCGCTGTGGGCGCCAGGGCGGCTCCGCCGGTGCTGGCGCTGCCCAACCAGCGCTGGAGCCTGGACTTCGTGCACGACCAGATGGCATCCGGGCGCCGGTTCCGCGTGCTGAACATCGTGGATGACGTGACGCGCGAGTGCCTGGCTGCGGTGCCGGACACCTCGATCTCGGGACGACGTGTGGTTCGGGAGCTGATCGAGTTGATCAGGCATCGGGGCAAGCCGGGCATGATCGTCAGCGACAATGGCACCGAACTGACCTGCAACGCGGTGTTGGCCTGGTGCAGCGAGGCCGGGATCCACTGGCATTACATCGCTCCCGGCAGGCCGATGCAGAACGGGTACGCAGAGTCGTTCAATGGGCGCATGCGTGACGAACTGCTCAACGAGACCCTGTTCATGAACCTCGACCATGCCCGCACCGCGATCGCGGCCTGGGTCGATGACTACAATCAGGAACGGCCACACTCGGCCCTTGGCTACGAGACGCCGGCAGCGTTCGCCGCTGAACTGAACAAGCAATGGCCTGCTCCGCTGCGCCCTTCGGGCTCCGCTCCACAGGCCATTGCTTCAACTGCGCCCATGCGCAACAACAACCGCCCGACTCTAATCCCCGCTGGATGAAATCAGGGGGTCAGGTCAAGTGCCTTCTAACTTTTCCAGCAGAGGGCCGATCCCAGTCGATGCGTGCCGGAAACACTTTCACGCCGGCCCTCGCTGTGGCGCTTGCTGTCGCTGGGTCGGTTATGGGGTTCGCCCCGGCGCTGGCGCAAAGCGCTTCGCCCTCGGATCCCTTCACCGGACTTCCAATCGAGCAGGTGGAGATCGTTCTTGCGAACCCGAGCCCAGACGCTGCCCTGAACGGCCGTGTGACGGACGGTGTTCGCCGACGACTCGCCATTTTCCCCGGTGCTCGCTATTCGCCCGATCGCACCAACTTCGCGCTTGCCCAGGCGCGGCGCACACCCGACGTTGTGAAGCTGGAGCCGTCGATCGGTTTCGGCGACCGCAATGGTCTTGTCCTGACAGTCACGGTCACGCTCGCGGACGCTGCCACCGCAGGCGATACTCGAGGACAGGTTGCTTCCGGCCAGGGCTTTCCCATCCTCTACGACCGCGATGGGACGTTCGTGCGGGCCAAGGTCGAGGCAATGGTCATGGCCTATTCCAACTTCGATGCCTGGTTCGGCCGGCCTGATGCGATGCTGGCGGGAAACCCGCTTGTGCAGGGCAAGCCCGCCGGCCACGGCGCGACGGCGTGGCTGGAAGGCTATGTGCACACCGGGCTGTCGGGGATCACGCCCGTCACAGACAGCCTCTACGTCTATGGTGCCGTCTCGGTGATGGCGACCGGATCGTCGGGGCGGGAACTGTTCACCGACGAGACCCGGTTCCATGTGGCCGCCGAGGATGCGTACGCCGGGTTCATCGTCGGCCGAACGACCCCCGCCGGCAACCGCTACGGCCTGAACGTGTCGGCCGGGCGGCAGCGTTTCCTGTTGGCAGATGGCTTCCTGATTGCAGGCAACGCCGGGAACGGGCACGACCGGGCGGCCCTTCAGGCCAATGCCCGCTGGGCGGCCGACATGGTCGTGCAGGCGCAGTTCTTCTACAACGACGCCAAGCTCGAAGCATTTTATGTCGACCCTGACGAACTTCCCATAATCGACAGCCGGACGCAGATCCTGGGCCTCAATCTGGAGTTGAAGCCCGCGCCCGGGCTGGTGGTGGCCACCAGCTGGCTGACCGTGCCGCGTTCCACCTCCGGCTATTTCGCGCCGACCGGCGTGGTCGGCACGCGAGAAGGACTTCGCCTGTGGGACATGCGCTTCACCTGGGCGCCTGCTGCACCCGGCACTTCAGGCCCGTTCTTCGGCGGCGAGTTCGCCGAACAGTCGAACCGCAACTTCCCGATGCGCGCCCGCGCCGGCTATGCCGAGGTAGGCTACAGCTTTCCGCGCGCGCCCTGGTCGCCCAGCTTCAGCTATCGCTTCGGCAGCTTTTCGGGAGACGATCCCACCACTGCCCGCCTTGAGCGATGGGACCCGCTGCTGTCGGGCGGCAACGGCGAGCAGTGGGTGCAGGGCGCCAACATGTTCAAGGTGGTGCAGGATTCGAACTCGGTCACGCACCGTTTCCAGGCCCGGCTCAGGCCGGACCGGATGGTGGAACTCGTGCCGCAGCTCTGGCTGTTCCGGGCCGACAGCCGCACCAACATCGGGGGCAACCCGGCGCTGCAGTTCCTGTCGGGCAAAGACTATGGCTCTGAGGTAAACCTGACGACCAAATGGTTCGTCTCGCGCAACACCTATGTGCACGGCCATGTCGCCTACACCATGCCTGGTCATGCCATCCAGGACGCGCTGCAGCAGGATGCGGACGCTTGGCTCTCGGCCATGATGTTCGTCCGCTATGCGTTCTGATCCGCCGGACACCGCGGGCGGCCCGATCCAGCAGTTGTACGAGGTCGACTTCGCGGCAGCGCAATCGATCTGGGTAGAAGCCTATCTTGAACTGCTGGTCGCGATGCGGGCGCGGTTCGGCAGTGACCTCGATTCCATCATCCTGATCTCCGCCATCGGCCAGCAAATGCTGGCCGACCCGGACCTGCCGGTGATGGGCCATGCCGAGGCGGAAAGCGCGCCCGAACGGACCTGGCGCTATGCGACCAACCTAGACGCGCTGGCGCGCGCCACCGGCATCCCGCGCGAGACCGTGCGCCGCAAGATCAACGCGCTGGCAGTTGAGGGCCTCGTGGTCCGGCTCCCGGACCAGACCGTGGTGATCGGCCCGGCCGCGGCGCAGAAGCTTGCGCCGCTCACCCTCACCACCATCACCATGCTCGACCGCATCTTCACCGGCTACACCCGGCTTCTCGCCAGGGACGGCCTCCCAACGCCGAAGGAAAATCCCGATGGAACGCCGTGACCTACTGAAATCCATGGCGGTGGCAGCCGCTGCCGCCGCACCCGCCGCAATCGCCGAGGCCCAGGTGCCGACAGCTCGCGCCAAGGCGCCGCGAGACC
>JBGTBK010000186.1:0-3660 GCA_041749355.1 Sandaracinobacter sp.
GCTTCGTCGCGGCTGCGGGCCATGCCGCCGGCCGGCTGCTTCAGGCCGAGGCGCTCGACCAGCGCCTGGAAGCGCTCGCGGTCTTCTGCCAGGTCGATGGCGTCGGGCGAGGTGCCGAGGATCGGGATTCCGGCGGCCTCCAGTGCTCGTGCGAGCTTCAGCGGGGTCTGGCCGCCGAACTGGACAATCACGCCTTCAAGCGTGCCGGCCTTCTGCTCGACGGCGAGCAGCTCCAGCACATCCTCGGCGGTCAGCGGCTCGAAGTAGAGCCGGTCGGAGGTGTCGTAATCGGTGCTGACGGTTTCCGGGTTGCAGTTGACCATGATGGTCTCGAACCCGGCGCCGCCGCGCGCCACCGGGCCAAGTGCAAAGGCGGCGTGGCAGCAGCAATAGTCGAACTCGATCCCCTGCCCGATCCGGTTGGGGCCGCCGCCAAGGATCACGATCTTCCTGGCGTCCGTGGGCTCGGCCTCGCACTCGGTGCCGCCATAGGTCGAGTACATGTAGGGGGTCAGGCTCTCGAACTCGGCGCCGCAGGTGTCGATCCGCTTGAACACCGGGCGGACGCCCAGGCTGTGGCGCAGGCTTCGAACTTCAGCTTCACTAACCAGGCGCAGTTTCCCGCCGACCTTCGTGCCGGGTTCTTTGGATACCAGCAGATCCAATACGAAATTGCCCGACGGACCATTTGGCTCCGTGGCGGTCTCACGGGCTGTCATGAACGCGTGATCGCTGGCCAGCTTCGCCAAGCGCGCATCGGAAAAGCCCATGGACTTCAGCCGTTTCAACCCCTGCGCATCGGCAGGCAGCCCCTGTTCGCGCACCTCGGCCTCGGCCGCGATGATCTCGGCCATGCGCTCGACGAACCAGGGGTCGTAATGGGACACGCGGGACACTTCGCTGGGCACGATGCCGGCGCGAAGCGCATGCGCTGCGATCAGCAGCCGGTCCGGCACGCGCCTCGCGAGCGCCGCGAGGATCTCGCCCTTGGAAGCGTGAACAAGGTCTTCGGGTTCATCCAGCCCGGTCAGGCCCGTTTCCAGCCCGCGCAGCGCCTTTTGCAGCGATTCGTGGAAGTTGCGCCCGATCGCCATCACTTCGCCGACCGACTTCATCGCGGTGCCCAGCGTCGCGTCAGAGCCCTTGAACTTCTCGAAGGCAAAGCGCGGGATCTTGGTGACGACATAGTCAATGGTGGGTTCGAAGCTCGCCGGCGTCACGCCCGTGATGTCGTTGCGGATCTCATCGAGCGTGTAGCCCACCGCCAGAAGGGCCGCGACCTTGGCGATCGGGAAGCCGGTCGCCTTCGACGCCAGCGCCGAGGAGCGCGACACGCGCGGGTTCATCTCGATGACGACCAGCCGGCCATCCTCCGGGTTCACCGCGAACTGCACGTTCGAGCCGCCGGTCTCCACCCCGATCTCGCGCAGCACCGCGATGCTGGCGTTGCGCATGATCTGATATTCCTTGTCGGTCAGCGTCAGCGCCGGCGCGACGGTGATCGAATCCCCGGTGTGGGTGCCCATCGGGTCGATATTCTCGATCGAGCAGATGATGATGCAGTTGTCCGCCTTGTCGCGGACCACTTCCATCTCATACTCCTTCCAGCCGAGCACGGATTCCTCGATCAGCACCTCGGTGGTGGGGCTGGCGTCGAGGCCGCCCAGCACGATCTTGGTGAATTCCTCGCGGTTGTAGGCGATGCCGCCGCCGGTGCCGCCCAGCGTGAAGGACGGGCGAATGATAGTCGGCAGGCCCACATGGTCTAGGGCTGCGAGCGCCTCGTCCAGATTGTGCGCGATTGCCGAGCGCGGGGATTCGAGCCCGATCGCGTCCATCGCGTCGCGGAACTTCAGCCGGTCCTCGGCTTTCTCGATGGCCTTGGCGTCTGCCCCGATGAGCTGGACGCCGTACTTCGCCAGCGTGCCATCCTTCGCCAGCGACAGCGCGGTGTTCAGCGCGGTCTGCCCGCCCATGGTGGGGAGCACCGCGTCGGGCCGTTCCTTCGCGATAATGCTGGCGACGACCGCGGGCGTGATCGGCTCGATATAGGTCGCGTCCGCCAGTTCCGGGTCGGTCATGATGGTCGCCGGGTTGGAGTTCACCAGGATGACCCGGTAGCCCTCTCCTTTGAGCGCCTTGATCGCCTGGGTGCCGGAATAGTCGAACTCGCAGGCCTGGCCGATGATGATCGGGCCGGCGCCGATGATGAGGATGCTCTTGAGGTCGGTGCGCTTGGGCATTACTTGGACTCCATCAACGCCACGAAGCGGTCGAACAGGTAGGAGATGTCATGGGGTCCGGGCGAGGCCTCCGGGTGGCCCTGGAAGCAGAAGGCCGGCTTGTCGGTGCGAGCCAGACCCTGCAGCGTGCCGTCGAACAGCGACACATGGGTCGGGCGCAGGTTCTTCGGCAGCGACTTCTCGTCCACCGCGAAGCCGTGGTTCTGGCTGGTGATGCTGACGCGGCCGGTGTCGAGGTCTTTCACCGGATGATTGGCGCCGTGGTGGCCGAACTTCATCTTGAAGGTCTTGGCCCCCGAGGCCAGCGCCATGATCTGGTGGCCCAGGCAGATGCCGAAGGTCGGGATGCCGCGCTCGATGAGATCGCGCGAAGCGGAGATCGCGTACTCGCAGGGCTCGGGGTCACCGGGGCCGTTGCTCAGGAAGATGCCGTCGGGCTGGAGCTCGAGCACCTGCGAGGCCGGCGTCTGAGCCGGCACCACCGTGACGCGGCAGCCGCGGCTGGCCAGCATGCGCAGGATGTTTCGCTTGACGCCGAAGTCGTAGGCGACGACATGGAACTTCGGCTTGCCCAACTGGCCGTAGCCGTCTTCGAGCGACCACTCCGTTTCGGTCCATGTGCTGTGCTCGCGGCAGGTCACGACCTGTGCCAGGTCCTGGCCGGCCATGCTCGGAGCGGCCTTGGCGGCGGCAATCGCCTCGTCGCGGTGCCCGGCGGTCAGGCTCTCGCCCAGCGGCAGCGTCAGGATGCAACCGTTCTGCGCACCGCCGCTGCGCAGGATGCGCGTCAGTCGCCGAGTATCGAGATTGGCGATGGCCACCGTGCCTTCACGCTTCAGATACTCGGCGAGCGTGAGGGTGCTGCGGAAGTTCGAAGCGCGGACCGGCAGGTCCTTGATGATCAGGCCGGCGGCATGGATCTTGGCGGCCTCGACGTCTTCCTCGTTGATGCCATAGCTGCCGATGTGCGGATAGGTCAGCGTGACGATCTGCCGGCAGTAGCTCGGGTCGGTGAGGATCTCCTGGTAGCCGGTCAGCGCGGTGTTGAACACCACTTCGCCGACGGTGCGCCCGGGAGCGCCGATCGAGACCCCGTGGAAGACCGTGCCGTCTGCGAGAGCCAGGAGGGCCTGGGCTTGTGGGGACAGCAGTTGCGGCGGCACCGGGATCTCCGTTCGAGTGTGCGCGCCCAGCTCGGCTCGTCGAAGCCGAAACCGGCGCTCGCGATGAACGCGCCGGCAGGAAAACCGAGGGGAAATTCCGTCGGAATCAGCGAGAGATTCGCTGGGCGGGGTGGAAGAAGCTAAACCGCGAAATTATAGCTGAGCGACCACCCTCTTCCGCCCGGTTCAGCCCGCCAGTGCGAGGGCCGCGATGCCGGCGCGCGCGATCTGCGCGTCCTCGGTCGACTTCACGC
>JBGTBK010000187.1:0-3708 GCA_041749355.1 Sandaracinobacter sp.
AAATCTGCCGGGTTTTCCCTACGTTGGTTCAAATCCAACCCCGTCCACCATACTTGTTTGGCATCGGCCTCTGGCCGATGGTCGGCGCACTGGCGCCGGCGCGCGGTCGCGCTTGCGGCCGCTTTCGCAGCCGGGTAGACGGCGGCCCTTGGGTCGGACGCGGGTATAGCACAATGGTAGTGCAGCAGCCTTCCAAGCTGAATATGCGGGTTCGATTCCCGCTACCCGCTCCAGCCCCTCAGCCGAAGATCGCCACAGACTGCCGCCCCCGCATCAACGGCCGACCCTTCGCGTCCCACATCCCCATGTCCTGCCCCGCATAGCCTTCGCCCACCCCATCATCCTTCGAGTGCAGCAGCAGCCAGCCGGACCCGTCCGCATGGGCCGGGTCGAAAAGGTCGAAGCTCCAGGTCATCGTGCTGATCATCGCCGGCTGGGTGAAGCGCGTGAAGCTCGCCGGCGGCAGCGCGTCACCCATCGCCACCAGCGCCACCTGCCCCGGCGTCACGGCTTCCGCATGCCGCACCCACACCAGAAGGTCGCCCGTGTCGGCGCCGCTGAACGGCCGCACATCGCCTGCCAGCCGCTGGTTCAGATGCTGGGCAAAGGACGGCCCCATGCCGGAAGGCCAGATCGGCGGGCAATCCTCCGGCCTGCGGAACAGCGGCGGCGGCGGCGCCACACCGGCATAGGCGCTCGGCCGCGATCCACCGAATGCATAAAGCGCCCGCAAGGCAATCGCCCCGCCCGAGATCAGGTCGCACGCGATGAAGGTGACGGACTTGCCCTGCCGGATCACCCTGGGCTCCATCCGCACCTCGCCGGCCGCCGGGCCGATATAGGCCACCTGCCCGGCCCGCAGCGGCGGCAACCCCGGCACCGCCAGCTCGCAAGCCCTCAGCGCAAGCGCCGCCGAAAGCCCGCCATAAAGCGTCCGCCCCTGCAGCCAGTCGTCGCCCGGGCTCGCCACCCATCCGTCGCCGTCTGCCCTGACCCCTGCAATCACCGATTCGAAACTTGCCATCGCAGCCTTCTCCAATGCTCGTCCCTCGCGGGCCTTTCACACTCGCCCCTCGCCTCCCCTTCCCCCGCACGCCACCCGTCGCTAGTGGCAGTCTCATGGGACGAAGACCGAACAAACGCCACGGAACCGCCAACCGCACGGACCCGAACCGTCCGCGCCTCTATGGCCGCCACGCCGTCTACGCAGCGCTCGACAACCCCGAGCGCAAGCTCAGGAAGCTGTTCGGCACGCACGAGGAACTCGGCAAGATCGTGATCCCCGAAGGCCTGCAGGTGCAATTTGGCGACGCACAGGATCTCGGCCGGCTCGTTCCGATCGATGCGCCCCACCAGGGCCTGGTGCTGGAGGTCGAGCCACTGGAAACCCCCTGGCTCGACGAGATCCTGTCCGATCCCGATCCCAAAGCCCCGCTCGTCCTGCTCGACCAGGTGACCGATCCGCACAATGTCGGCGCCATCATCCGCTCGGCAGCCGCCTTCGGCGCCCGCGCCATCCTCACGCAGGACAGGCACTCGCCACCTGAATCCGGCGCACTCGCCCGCGCCGCCTCGGGCGCGCTCGAGCATCTTCCCTGGGTCCGCGTCGTGAACCTCGCCCGCGCCCTCGATGAAATCGCCGAGGCCGGCTACTGGCGCATCGGCCTTGCCGGCGAAGCCGATCTCCACCTCGGCGCCGCCCTCACGCCGGCGCCGACCGCAATCGTGCTCGGCGCCGAGGGCGAAGGCCTGCGCCACAACACCCGCGAACATTGCGACGTGCTGGCCAAGCTGCCGATCACCAACGCGGTCGAAAGCCTCAACGTCTCCAACGCAGCCGCAATTGCCCTTTATGCGATCGCCGCCCGTTCTTGATTGGTCCCTGCGGGCGCCGGGCATCCGCCCGGCTTGCTTCCTCGCATTGGCTCGGGCGCGCAGTCGCGGTTCAGCCAGAGGCTGACCTTCGGTTCGCGGCGCTTCGCGCCGTTAATCTCCCTGACTGAAGGTCGTCAGAACAAAGCCTCTTCCCAAATCGGATCTATCCGGCCGCCCCACTCGCCGTGGAACATGTCCAGGTGCCGCTCGGCCAGCGTCTTGCCGCTCTCGGCGATCTCGAACAGCGGGTTCAGGAACCCCGCCTCGCTGTCGCCGATGCCATTTTCCCGGGCGCGGCGATCGAGCCCACCTGCTGCAATCGCCAGCACCTCCTTCGCCAGCGCCTGCAAGCTCCGCCCGTCCGGCGCAGTCGCCTTCAGGGCCAGCCTCGGCACCTCGTCGCGCATCTGCTGTTGCCCGGCAATATCCCAGCCCTTCACCAGGTCCCAGGCCGCATCCAGCGCGGTCTCGTCATAGAGCAGGCCCACCCACAGCGCCGGCAGCGCACAGATCCTGTTCTGCGGCCCGCTGTCGCTCCCGCGCATCTCCAGATAGCCCTTCAGCCGAACTTCCGGGAAGGCAGTCGACAGATGGTCCTTCCAGTCGCCATAGGTCGCGACTTCGCCCGGAATGGCCGAAAGCCGGCCGCCCATGAAATCCCGGAAGCTCAACCCCGCCGCATCAATGTATTTCCCGTCGCGATAGACGAAATACATCGGCACATCCGCCGCATAGTCGGCATAGCGCTCATAGCCGAAGCCTTCGTCGAACACGAAGGGCAGCATGCCGGTCCGCGCCGGGTCGGTGTCGGTCCAGATATGGCTGCGATAGCTCAGATAGCCGTTCGGCTTGCCTTCGGTGAAGGGCGAATTGGCGAACAGCGCAGTCCCCAGTGGCTGCAGCGCAAGGCTCACCCGGAACTTCCGCACCATGTCCGCCTCGCTCGAATAGTCGAGGTTGGTCTGCACGGTGCAGGTGCGCTGCATCATGTCGAGGCCCAGGCTCCCCACGCGCGGCATGTGCCGGCGCATGATCGCATAGCGGCCCTTGGGCATCCAGGGCAGCTCCTCGCGCGTTGCGGCCGGATTGAAGCCCAGCCCCAGGAACCCCAGCCCAAGCTCGGCGCCGATCTCCAGGCACTGCTGCCGGTGGCGCCCCGTCTCGGCGCAGGTCTGGTGCAGAGTGTCCAGCATCGCGCCCGAAAGCTCGAACTGCCCGGCCGGCTCCAGGCTCAGGCTGCCGTCTGCCCCGGTCGCGGCGATGATCTTCCCGTCCTCCAGCACCGGCTCCCAGCCGAACCGCCCGAAAGCCGTCAGCAGGTCGCGGATGCCGTTCGGCTCCTCCCAGCTCGGCTGGCCATGGTCAGACGTCCGGAACACGAATTTCTCATGCTCCGTCCCGATCTTCCAGTCGGCCCTCGGCCGTTCCCCCCGCTCGAACAGACGGATGAGGTCGGCCTTGCTCTCGATGGGCGCCCCATCGCCGGCCGCTTCCTGCTTGTTGCTCATGCCCCGCGCTCTAGCCGCGCAAAATGGGCCGCGCCAGCCGGAAATCGAGTGTCACTCAAAGTCCACCTGTTAGCTGGAATTGGGCGATGGCAGCTACCACCGCCGTGTCTGCCCTCAGGATGCGCGGCCCAAGCCCCAGCCGCTGCGCCCCCGCAACGCCCAGGATCGCCGCCCGCTCATCCGCCGAAAACCCGCCCTCCGGCCCGATCAGGATCGCAGCCGGACACTTCGGCTTCAGCGCCGCCATGTCCGCCCCGCCCTCCTCGTCGGCAAACAGCAGCGTTCGCTCCGCGTCCCACCCCGCCAGCAGGTCCGCCAGCTTCAC
>JBGTBK010000188.1:0-5770 GCA_041749355.1 Sandaracinobacter sp.
GCGAACCCGGCAGCCGGCGTGGCGGCGGGTCGGGCGACCCAGAGTGCCATTGCGCGGCCGGCCGATGCTCAGCCCGCAACCGATGTGCCTGTTGCGCAAGCCGCAACCGATGTGCCTGGTTCGGAGGACAAGCCCAAGTGACCCGTCTGCTGCTCACGCTTGCTCTGCTTCCCCTGCTTGGCGGCTGTGTTGTTGCAACCGTTGCCGGCGTTGCGGTGGGCGCGGTGAAAACCACCGCCAAGGCTGCCGGAACGGTCGTGGAAACCGCGGTCGATGCCACCACCACGACCCAGCAGGAGGCCGACGAGGATCGCGGTCGCGCGATCCGGCTTGAGGAAGAGCGCCAGCGCAAGGAGGCCGAGCGCCAGCGGAAAGCCGCCGAGAAGGCCGAGCGGGAGGCCGCGTCCGAGCCCCGCTGACACGGGCCATTCGACAGGCTAGGGACAATCCATGTCCACCACTTTCACCCTCGACACCTCCACCTCGCGCGCGCACCCGGTGCCCGAGCCTGTCCGCCGCCTGACCGTGCCTGCGATCCAGGCCCGCAAGACGAAGGGCGCCACCGCCGAACCGGTGGTGATGCTGACGGCCTACACCGCGCGCATGGCCCAGTTGCTCGATCCGCACTGCGACATGCTGCTGGTGGGCGACAGCCTGGGGCAGGTGATCTACGGCCTCGACACAACCGTCCGCGTCACGCTCGACCTGATGATCGCGCACGGTGCCGCGGTCGTACGCGGCAGCTATCGCTCTGTCGTGGTGGTCGACCTTCCGTTCGGCACCTACGAGGCCTCGCCCGAGCAGGCTTTCGAGACCTCGGCGCGGGTGCTGCGCGAGACGGGGGCCGCCGCGGTCAAGATGGAGGGCGGCGAAGTGCTTGGGCCCACTGTCGAATTCCTGGTGAAGCGCGGAATTCCCGTGGTGGGCCATGTGGGGTTGACCCCGCAGGCCGTGAACGCGCTTGGCGGCTATGGCGCGCGCGGGCGCAGCGAGGCCGAGGCTGCCAAGATCGCAGCCGACGCCCGGGCAATTTCCGATGCCGGCGCCTTTGCGCTGGTGATCGAGGGCGTGGTGGAGCCGATCGCGCGCGCCATCACGGCAGAGGTTTCGTGCGTGACGATCGGCATCGGGGCCTCTCCTGCCTGCGACGGGCAGGTGCTGGTGGTGGACGACATGCTGGGTATGTTCGAACGCGTGCCGCGCTTCGTTCGCCGCTTCGACGATCTGGCCAGCCGGGTGACCGAGGCCGCCGCCACCTATGCGGCAGCGGTGCGCGATCGCAGCTTCCCGGCGGATGCCGAGCTCTATCTGCCGCGGCCCCCCAGGGATCCGGCAAAGGGCTGAGCCGCCGTCCGTTCACGTGCCTGCAAGCCTTGCCTCGCGATAGGCGAGGCTGGTGCGAGGGGCTTCCGGTTTGCCGAACCTCTCTCTAAAGGACATCGGAACAAGGCGGGCCGGCGCGAACGGCCCTGCCAGATTTCAGGAAACAGACCTTGGCAACCACACCGCCGACGACCCCAGCCCGCCCGGGCACCCCCGACCCGAGGGACGATGCGTTCATCCGCGAGGTGGACGAAGCCTATCGCGAAGACGAGATGAAGAAGTTCGCCCGCACCTGGGGGCGCTGGATCCTGCTTGCCGTGGCGGTCGGGCTTGCAGCCCTTGGCGGCTGGTACTGGTGGCAGGCCGAGCAGAAGAAGCGCGTCGATGCCCTGTCCGAGCAGTTTTCGGCAGCGCTGGGCAAGGTGGAAAGCGGTGGCACGACAGAGGCGATGGTCGAGCTGGAAAAGATCGGCCAGTCCAGCAACCCGAGCTATCGGGCGCTTGCAGCCATGACCAAGTCGGGCATTGCCCTTCAGGGTGGCGAGGCCGACAAGGCCGCCGCAGACCTGAAGCGGGTGGTGGACGACGCGCAGGCCGCCCAGCCGCTGCGCGACGTGGCCACCATCAAGCTGCTGCGCCTGCAGTTCGACGATCTGCAACCCGCCGAAATCCTGAAGCGCACCGAGCCCTTCATCGCAGGTGACAGCCCCTGGTTCCCGGTTGCGGGCGAAATGGCGGCGCTTGCCCATCTGAAGGCCGGCGCGCCCGACAAGGCAGGCCCGCTGTTCTATCGGATCGCAGCCGACGAGCGCACGCCCCAGTCCATTCGCGCCCGCGCCGAGCAGATGGCCGCCGCGCTCGGCCAGGACGTGACCAAGATCGCAGCCGACCGGGAAAAGGCCAGCAACAGCGAAGCGGCAGCAGACGCCGAGAGCAAGGCTGGCGCCGCCGACACCGCAGAGGCCGCCAAGTGATGTCAGGCCGCAACCGGCTCGGCGCTGCGTTCACCTTCGGTCTTGCTTCGCTTGCGCTGGTCGCGCTGCCGGCCTGCGGCGCGTTCAAGGCCAAGGGCAAGAAGCCCGCGACCATGGGCGAGCGCATTTCCGTTCTCGACTTCGAGCGGCAGGTAGAGGCCGAAGCCGATCTCGCCGGCGTCGATGTCGTTCTTCCCGGCCCCCAGGTGAACGCCGAATGGACCCAGCCCGCCGGCAACGCATCCGGCAATCTCGGCCATGTCGCACTTGGCGAGACGCTGGCCAAGGTCTGGAGCGCAAGCGTCGGCCGTGGCTCGGATGCCACCCGCCGCCTGAACGCAACGCCCGTGATTGCCGACAACCGGCTGTTTGCAATCGACACCGAAGGCCAGGTTTCGGCCCTCGACGCCGGGACCGGGAAGCTGCTGTGGCGCAAGACCATCACGGTCGAGTCCGAAGGCAGCCGCCCGGCCTTTGGCGGCGGTGTCAGCACCATGGGCGGCCGGGTGTTTGCAACCACCGGCTTCGGCGTCGTTGTTGCCTTCGATGCGG
Organism: Sandaracinobacter sp.; assembly: GCA_041749355.1. Classification (GTDB taxonomy): domain Bacteria; phylum Pseudomonadota; class Alphaproteobacteria; order Sphingomonadales; family Sphingomonadaceae; genus Sandaracinobacteroides. The sequence continues at coordinate 2,850 of JBGTBK010000188.1, forward strand.
CAACAGGCGCTGAAATCTGGCGCGTCAGCCTGCCCACCCCGCTGCGCGCAGCCCCCTCGGTCGATGCCGGCCGGGTGTTCGTGACCAGCCAGGATGGCCAGCTGACCGCACTCAACGCCGACACCGGCGAGCAGCTGTGGCAGGCAACCGCCACCGTCGAGCCGGCCTCGATCCTCGGGCCGGGATCGCCCTCCGTTGCGCTCGACACGGTCGTTGCCGGCTTCCCTTCGGGCGAGCTGTTCGCCCTTCGGGTCGAGAATGGCCGCACGGCCTGGCAGGACCAGCTTTCGCGCACCGGGCGCACCACCGCGCTCGGCGCCCTTTCGGGCATTGCCGCCTCGCCCGTGATCGATCGCGGACGGGTGTTTGCCATCGGCCACGGCGGCCGGATGGTCGCGCTGGAACTCGCAACCGGAACCCGGGTGTGGGAACGGGAATTCGCTGGTGTCAACGCCCCCTGGCCCGCTGGCGACTGGGTGTTCGCCGTCACGGTGGAAGCCGAGCTTGTCGCGCTGACCCGCACCGATGGCAAGATCCGCTGGGTCGCCGATCTCGGCCACTGGAAGGACCCGGAGGACAAGAAGGGCGCGATCGAATGGTTCGGCCCGGTGCTTGCCGGCAACCGCCTGATCCTCGTCTCCTCGCGCGGGCGCATGTCGCTCGTGTCGCCGCAAACGGGTGAAATCCAGTCGACCCGCAACCTCTCAGAGGCTGCCTATCTGCCGCCCGTCGTTGCGAACGGGATGCTCTACATCCTGACGGACGACGGAACGATCACGGCGTACCGCTAGGCCATGGCAGACGCCGCGCTCCCCCGGGTTGTCATCCTTGGGCGGCCCAATGTGGGCAAGTCCACGCTGTTCAACCGGCTGGTGGGCAAGCGCCTTGCGCTGGTCGACGACCAGCCCGGCGTCACCCGTGACCGGCGCGAGGGCAAGGCGCATCTGTTTGACCTGGAGTTCACCGTGATCGACACGGCCGGCCTTGAGGAAGCGGAGGCCGGCAGCCTGTCTGACCGGATGCGCGCCCAGTCGCGCGCGGCCGTCGAAGGGGCGAGCGCGGCCCTGTTCGTGATCGATGCCCGCGACGGCCTGACCGAGGCGGACCGCCATTTCGGCCGCTGGCTCCGGCAGGAAGCCGGCGTTCCGATCATCCTCGTCACCAACAAGTGCGAAGGCCGGGGATCGGACGCGGGCATGATGGAAGCCTTCGAACTGGGGCTTGGCGATCCGGTGCCGATGTCGGCCGAACATGGGCTGGGGCTTGCCGACCTGTTCGATGCCCTGTCGCCCCTGTTGCCCGACCCGGCGGATGCAGAGCCCGCCGAGCCCCGGGGCGAGGACGAGGATGGGCCGCTCAAGCTCGCGATCGTCGGCCGCCCGAATGCCGGGAAGTCCACGCTGATCAACAAGCTTCTGGGCGAGAATCGGCTGCTGACGGGGCCCGAGGCCGGGATCACCCGCGACGCCATCACCATCCCCTGGAGCTGGAATGGCCGCGAAGTGGAGCTGGTCGACACGGCCGGCATGCGGCGGAAATCCAAGGTGGTGGAAAAGCTGGAGAAGCTGGCCGTGGCCGACGCGCGCCACGCGGTCGACTTCGCCGAGGTGATCGTGCTGCTGCTGGATGCGACGCTGGGCCTGGAGGCGCAGGACCTGCGCATTGCCGACATGGTTCTGCAGGAAGGCCGGGCGCTGATCGTTGCGATCAACAAGTGGGACTCAGCCGAGGATCAGAGCCGCCTGTTCAACGGGATCAAGAAGGCGCTGGACGAGGGCCTTGCCCAGGTGAAGGGCGTGCCGCTTCTGACGGTGTCGGCGCTGACGGGCAAGGGCCTCGACACGCTGATGGAGGTCGCGTTCGAGACGCGCGATCGCTGGAGCCGCCGGGTGCCGACCGCTGCGCTGAACCGCTGGTTCGAAGCCGCCCAGGAGCGCAACCCGCCGCCGGCGCCCGGTGGGCGGCGCATCAAGATGCGCTACATCACCCAGGCGCGGAACCGGCCCCCCACCTTCATCGTGTTCGGCACGCGGCTGGACGAGCTGCCCGAAAGCTACAACCGCTATCTGGTGAACTCGCTGCGCGACGACCTCGACCTGAAGGGCCTGCCGATCCGCATCAACATGCGGTCAAGCAAGAACCCGTTCGGCGGCTGACCCGATGGAGCGGCTGGACCAGCTGCTTGGCCGGGGCGCGCCAGGGGCCGATGCCCTTGTCGAACGCGACCGGCGGCTGAGCTATGCCGCGCTCGACGCACAGGTCTCGGCCGTTGCAGGCGCCCTTGCCGGCCGGGTGAAGCCCGGCGACCGGGTTGCCGTCTGGCTGCCGAAGAGCATCGAATGCGTGGTCCTGCTGTTCGCCATTTCGAGGGCTGGCGCCGTGATGGTGCCGGTGAACCCGGTGCTGAAGGGGCAGCAGGTCGGCCATATCCTGCAGGATTCTGGTGCGGCGCTGCTGATCACCCACAAGGCCAGGGCAGCCGGGCTGGAGCAGCCGCAATGCCCCGTGCTGCTGCTGGAAAGCGACTGGGCGGGGCTGGCGGCCGGCGCGCCTTTGGCCGGGTCCGCGGCTGGTGGCGACACGCTTGCGGCCCTGCTCTACACCTCCGGCTCGACCGGGCGGCCCAAGGGGGTGATGGTGACCCATCGCAACCTGCTGACGGGTGCGCGCAGTGTTGCCAGCTATCTGGGCACCGCCGCCGACGACCGGGTGCTGTCGGTGCTTCCGCTCAGCTTCGATTTCGGTTTTTCGCAGGCCACCACCGCCTTCCTGTCGGGCGCCTGCCTGGTGCTGCTGGACTATCTGACCCCGCGCGACGTGGTGCAGGCCTGTGCGCGCCATGGCATCACCCAGCTTGCGGCCGTGCCGCCGCTGTGGGTGCAGCTGGCCGTGCAGGAGTGGCCGGAAGCCTCGAAGGCCGC
>JBGTBK010000189.1:0-5480 GCA_041749355.1 Sandaracinobacter sp.
CCGGCAGCCGGTGATAGGCCTGCGGCCCGACCACCAGGTCGACCGAGCCCGCCCTGCGGATGATCTCGGCGCCCTCGGCCTGTGCGACGCAGCCGGTGACCGCAATCACCGGCTTGCGGCCGGCAAGCCGCGCCTTCTTGGCGATCCGCCCGACCTCGGAATAGAGCTTCTCGGCAGCCTTTTCCCGGATGTGGCAGGTGTTCAGGATCAGCACATCGGCCGAATCTTCGCTGGATTCGCCAAGCCCGTCGGCGATGAGGGCTTCCCCCATCCGCTCGGCGTCATAGACATTCATCTGGCAACCAAAGGACTTGATGGCGAAGGTACGGGTCAATTCTGATCTCGCATGAGCTTCTGATAGCCTGCCGATATCACGGCATGGCAATGCCGCGCGAGTGCCTTCCTGTCGGGGAAGTCAGTGCGCCGCACCGGCGGGTGGCACAGGATATGTGCCTCGATCCGGCCAAGCTTCATCAGGTCGAAGGCGTGGGTGCCCAGTTCCATGTCGCCGATCCACGCAATGTCCAGCAGGCGGTGCCTGGTGAGTGGCAGGCCGTTCAGATGGGTGTAGGCCAGAGTGACCGGCTGAATCCGCGCCTCGCGCACGGCCTTGCCCTCCACCACCGAGAACAGGCTGCTCTTGAACGGCAGCACATGCACGCCATCGTTGCTGGTACCTTCCGGGAACAGGATGATGTTGTCGCCCTGCCCCAGCCTCTGCTCGATCTCGGAGGCCTGCTCGGCCGTCCGGTGGCGCCGCTCGCGCTCGACATAGACCGTGTCCTGGATATCGGCGAGATGCCCCACCAACCCCATCGCGCCAACCTCGGCCTTTGCGACGAACGATCCGCGAAGACGGCTGCCAAGCACCGGAATGTCCAGCCACGACATGTGGTTCGCGACGAACAGCACGCCATCCGTTTCGGGCTCGCCCTGCAGGTGGCTGCGCACGCCAAGCGACCGGCTGACGACCTGGTGCCAGAGCATGGGAATGCGCCAGGCCCCGCGCCGGTCGATCATCTTGTGGACATGGGCCGGTGCCATCAAGGTCCCGGTCGCAGCCAGGGTTCCGGCCACCGATTTCAAATGTCCGAAGCGCTGAAACGGCGGTGGCGCCAGCCGGAATGCCCCGGCGGATCGGTCATCAGGCAGGGAGACTGTGGAGATCTCCGTCATGCCCTGGGGTCAGGCCCGACCTTTCGGGTTGCCCTTCAGCGGAACACCGTAGAGCTCGAGGCGATGGTCAACCAGGCGGAACCCAAGCCGGTCCGCGATTTCCATCTGCAGCTTTTCCAGCGCATCGTCGTGAAACTCGATGACATTCCCTGTCTCGATATCGATCAGATGGTCATGATGTTCGTCGGGCGTCGGCTCGTAGCGCGAGCGGCCGTCGCGGAAATCATGGCGCTCGAGGATTCCGGCCTCCTCGAACAGCCGAACCGTGCGATACACGGTCGCAATCGAGATTCCCTTGTCCACTGCAGAGGCGCGGCGGTGCAGTTCCTCCACATCGGGGTGGTCACGCGCGTCCGACAGCACACGGGCGATCACCCGGCGCTGCTCGGTTATGCGAAGGCCCTTGGCGTGGCACAAGGCCTCGATGTCGATTGTCCCCGGCATTCACCCACCTGTCCCGGCACCAGCGCCCTTGCGCTTTCCCAGATAGAGGCAGCAGCCTTCCGGGGCAAGGCAAGCAGGCCGTTTCCAGGCGGGCCCAGCGCGACAGGCGCGCCGGGCCGCTGGGGTCACTTCTTGCGGGTCGAACGGCTCTTGGTCGTGCCCAGTCCGATGGACTTGGCGATCTGGCGGCGCGCTTCGGCATAGTTGGGGGCAACCATGGGATAGTCGGCCGGAAGGCCCCACTTGGCGCGATAGTCGTCGGGCGTCATGCCATAAGCGGTCATCAGGTGACGCTTCAGCATCTTCAGCTTCTTGCCGTCCTCGAGGCAGACAATATAGTCCGGCTTGATCGACGAGCGGATCGGAACCGCACGCTCCAGCTTCACTTCCACGGCCTTTTGCGGCGTGCCGAGACCCGAGAGCGTGGAGTACACATTCTGGATCAGTTGCGGCAGGTCGTTCACCGCTACACTGTTGTTGGCAACATGGCTGGAGACGATATCTGCGGTCAGTGCCAGCAGGTCATTGTGTTCAATCTGATCGGACATTCGTTCTTCCTTGAAATAATCATGCAGGCTTTAGCCCTGCTTATACAGCCACCCAAGTGCAGTGCCGTACCGGCCTACGTTCCAGACAAACAATTGCACCGCGGTTGCGTCCTTATCCATTTGTCACGCGGATGGGCTGCAATGTCAGCTTCGACATCGCAATTCAACCCAAATCAACGCTTGTCGGTCCGGAACGGGCTGTACTGGCCACAATAGCGGGCCAGTAACCGTCACAGTGTCAGCGACAATGTTATTGCGTCTATGCTTTCACCGCCCAGCGTCCGGTAATATCCGGGCCGCCGGCCTTCAGCCTGAAATCCCGAGGACCGATAGAGCGACAGGGCTGCAGAGTTGCTGCTTCGCACTTCGAGGAAAAGCCGTCTGGCTCCCCTGCCCCTTGCCGAATCGGCCACTTGCCCGATCAGGTGGCGGCCTTCCCCGCGGCCCCGCCACTCAGGTGCGACCGCGCACAGAAGAAGCTCCACCTCATCAAACAACTGGCGGCTCATGGCAAAGGCGGCCGGAGCCGAGCCGAGGACCCCCAAGTTCAGCCAGGCGCCCGATGTTGCAAGAAGGGCCGCAATCTGTGCTTCGGTCCAGGCTTCCCGGAAATGCGGCTCGAAAGCCCGTTCTGCCAGGCTTGCTGCGGCCGCAGCCTCGGCCAGTCCGCCGACCCGCCACTCAAGCGGCGCATGCTCTGGCGGTGGCAGCCACTCCGTCTCAGGCGTCTGGTGCGCGGACATAGAGAATTCCTGCCTCGCCAAGGTCGGCCATGGCAAGCCCTGCAAGGACCGAGGCATGGGGCGGCGTGGCCGGAAAAACCGCACGTGGCATATCGTTCGCTGTTCCCGCCACATAGTCGAACCGACCCGCCAGCGCCCGCCCCTGTTCGGGCGTCAGCGCCTCCGGCGGGTGGTCGTCTCCCTCAGGCCCGCCGAACCCTTCCACCCACAACTGCCCCCGGGGCGCCGCCAGCGCCACCAGAAGCGAGCCCACAAGTCCAGACCTGCGCGCTTCGGCCGCAACCATCTGGGTGGACCGGATCCCCGAAAGCTCTGCCCCCCAGGCAATCGCAAGGGCTCTGGCTGCCGCCAGTCCGATTCTCAAGCCGGTGAAACTGCCTGGACCTGTCTCGACCACGATCCGGTCGCACCGGGCACCCGGGCCACCAAAAGGTGCCAGCAGCTCGGCGATTGCGGGAACCAGGGCTTCTGCATGCCCTTTCAGCATCGGGACGTGCGTCGATGCCAGCAGCTCGCCGTCTTCCAGCAGCGCAAGCGACAGGTCGTGGCCTGTCGCAATCACCAGAGTTCGTCCGAACAGCCGGTCTGGCCCGGTCAGAGGATCCGGCATGCATCCTCGAAGGCAAGCCGCGGCAGCCGGTCGAACAGCTTCTGGCCAGTGCCGCGCCCGATCGAGCAGATGAAATTGGTTTCGATTGTGGTTCCTTGCCAGAAGGCGGCATCGACTGCGGCAGAGTCGAAGCCCGACATCGGCCCGGTGTCGAGCCCGAGGGCGCGGGCTGCCATGATCAGCCAGGCCCCTTGCAGACTGGAATTGCGGAACGCCGTTGCCCGGATCAAGCCCGGATTGTCGGCAAACCAGCTGCGCGCATCGGTGTGCGGGAACAGCTGTGGCAGGCGGTCGTGCCAGGCCATGTCCATCCCCACGATCACGGTCACCGGCGCCTGCAGGACCTTGGGGGCATTTTGCGCCGATGCACAGGCCGCAAGTTTTGCACGCGATTCGGGGCTGGTGCAGAACAGGAATCGTCCCGGTGACCCATTGGCCGATGTTGGCCCCATCTTCAGCAGATCATAGAGCTGGCGCAGCAAGGCCTCGGGCAATGGCTCGGGATGCCAGTCATAGTGGGTGCGGGCCTCGGTGAAGAGCTGTGCCAGCACGGGATCGGAGAGGGCGTCGGCCATCAGACGGCGCGCACTTCGGTCACTTCGGGCACATAATGGCGCAGCAGATTCTCGATCCCGCCCTTCAGCGTGGCCGTGGACGACGGGCATCCCGCGCAGCTTCCGCGCATGTGCAGGAACACCACGCCCTTCTGGAAGCCGCGATAGACGATGTCCCCGCCATCATTTGCGACGGCCGGGCGAACCCGCGTGTCGAGCAGGTCGCGGATCTGCAGCACGATGTCGGCGTCAGCCGGGTCGTCGAAGGTCTCGGCCTCGGCTTCCTCGCCGGCCAGAAGCGGCGCACCGCTTGCGAAATGGTCCATGATGAGGCCCAGAACATCAGTCTTGAGCGTCGACCAGTCCGCGCTGCCCGGCGCCTTGGTGACGCTCACGAAATCCTGCCCGAAATAGACCCGCTCCACATCGCCCAGCGCAAACAGGGCGTGCGCGAGCGGGGAGCGCTCGGCGGCTTCGGGAGAGTCGAAATCGACGCCCTCGCCGGCCTTCACCTCGCGGCCAGGCAGGAACTTCAGTGTCGCTGGATTGGGTGTCCGTTCGGTTTCGATCAGCATGGCAGGCTCCTCAACTCAGCCGGACGTGGCCCGGTTTGACAGCCGGGACATGGCCCGGACGCCCGCCTCAATCAAGACTGCAACGCTCGTCTTTTGCGCTCAGGTGAGCCGGTCGAGCTCGGAATCCGGGATTCCGCCGGGGACGATCATCACCATGCACGGAAGCGTTCCGGCCGCATCGCCGGAAAAATAGTCGATCAGCGGGCCCGGCCGGCCCTTTGCCGCTGCGGCCAGAACGAGCGCACGGATCGAGCGGTCCGTCTTCAGCACCTCCAGCACCGCGTCGGGCGCCCTGCCCCGAACCAGGCGCACGTCGGGGCGACTGCCCGTGAGTGCTTCCACCTCGGCTGCCTTGCTGGCAAGCACGGCGCGGCCATTCTCTTCGGCCTCGGCTTCGATATCCTTCTGGGCACCGCCCCATTGCAGGAACTGGCTGGGCTTCAGCACATGCAGCAGGCCGACCCGCGCGCCCGTGTGCTGGGCCCTGAGCGCTGCAAAGCGCAGGGCCTTGTTGCTTTCGGGGGTGTCGTCCACCACCACGAGAAAGGTCTCGGCGAAGGTCTCGACAGCCTCGGTCATGCAGCGCCCCCCACCAGTGGTTCAGCCCTGCCCGGCCAGAATCGCCCGCATGGCATTGGCTGCAACCAACAGATCATAGCCTGAGCCTATCAGATCGGATTGGCCTGCGAAAACAGGATCGCGCTCGGCCGCCCGGTCCAGCGCATCCTGCGCCTCGCTCCATCGCCCGGCCCGCCCGGACAGGCGGATTGCGGCGGCATCATCCTCACGCAGGCCCCTGACCAGAAGCGCCGCCGCATAGGCAGTGCCGC
>JBGTBK010000190.1:0-8703 GCA_041749355.1 Sandaracinobacter sp.
GCCACTACCACCAGCAACGCCCCCTTCGCCCCGGCGCCCGGCACCGCGATGCTGATGCGCAACGAAAACCCCTACGGCCCCTCCCCCGCTGCGCTCAAGGCCATCGCAGACCACGCCGCCCAGGGCTGCTACTATTCCAACGGCGGCGAACAGGCCCTCGCGCAGGCAATCGCCCAGCGCCACGGCCTCACCCCCGCCCACATCCTCATCGGCGCCGGCTCCAACGAAGTCCTCAACTGCGCCACCATGGCACTCGGCCAGAAAGGCGCCATCGTCGCCTCGGACCTCACCTTCGATCCCCCGCTGCGCTACGCCGAAAACAAGGGTGTCCCCATCACCCGCGTGCCGCTGAAGGCAGACCTATCCCAGGATCTCGACCGCATCGCGGGCAGCGTCACACCCAGCACAAGCGCCGTCCACATCTGCAACCCCAACAACCCCACCGGCCGCCTGATCCCCGCCGCAGACCTCCGGGCCCTTGCCGCCGCCATCGGGCCCAAGGCCGCCCTCATCCTCGATGAAGCCTACAACGAACTCACCCCAGACCCCGCCGCCAACACCCTGATCGACCGCGTGAAGGCCGGCGACAACATCATCATCGCCCGCACCTTCTCCAAGATCTACGGCCTCGCCGGCCTGCGCATCGGCTACGCCATCGCCCGCCCCGACCTCATCGCGAAACTGAAGCCCTGGTCCATGAGCGTCGGGAACAGCACAGCCGGCCTCGCCGCAGCGCTGGCCACCTACGACGACGCCGAGTTCCTCGCCTTCTCCCGCGCAAAGATCGTCGAAGCCCGCGCAATGCTCACCGACGCCGCCACCAAGGCCGGCCTCGAAACTCTCCCCAGCGCCACCAACTTCGTCTACGTGAAAGTCCCCGACGCCGACCGCCTGCAAAAAGCCCTCCAGGCCCGAAACATCATGATTCGCGGCAGCTACGGCCCCAAATGGACAGAGTGGAGCCGCGTCTCCTGCGGAAAGATGGAAGACGTAGCCCGCTACGCCGAATCGCTGCCGGCACTCGTTCGCGCCTAATCAAGCCTCCGGCGGGCAGGGCCTTGCCCTGCACCCAGCAGGGAAATGATTTCCCTGCACCCTCGAACTTGGAAGCACAGCTCTCCCCACCCGTCGCCCCGGGCTCGACCCGGGGCCCAGCTTCTCATTCTCTCCAACAGCAGCCCGCCCGCAAGGAGAGTCGACATGAGCGCCACACTCGCCATCCTGCTCGCCGCGGCAGCGGCCACCGCCACGCCGACCGAAGCAAATCTCCGCGCAGCAGACGCCGAACAGATGCGCATCATCATCGAAGGCGATGCCGCGGCCCAACGGGCCTTCATGCACCCGAACTACCTCATCAACGCGCCCGCCAACGTCGTGCGGCGCAAGGCCGATGTCGTCGCGATCCTCGAACGCGGCGGCGCCGCAAGCGAGCGCTTCGAACGCGTCATCGAAGGGGTCGCCCTCACCGGCGAAGTCGGCATCGTGGCCGGCCACGAGATCGTGAAACCAGCCCCGACCAGCAATCTCGGAAAAACCTATCCAGGCCAGACCCTCACCCGCCGCTTCACCAACGTATTCCTCTGAGAAGACGGCAAATGGCGCTTCCTCGCGCGGCAGGCCACCGTCGTACCCACCAAGTAAGCAACCGGGAGATCAGGCAAAGCCCAGCACCTCACCCCGCCATCAGCGCCTCATACCGCCGCTGCATCTCCGCAGGCGTCAGCTCCTCGATCATATGCCCGACCGACCACTCATATCCGAACGGATCGCGGATCTTCCCCGACCGCTCGCCATGAAACTGGTCCGCCAGCGGCCGAACCAGCTCCGCCCCCAGCGAAACAGCCTTCGCCACCACCGCATCCGCATCGTCCACATGCAGGTGCAGCAGGATTCCGGCCGACTCCCCGGGCTCGATCGCGTGGATGCCGAACTCGGGAAACTCTTCCGACAGCATCAGCACCGCGGGCCCCATCTTCAGCTCGCAATGCCCCAGCCGCCCGCCCGGCTCCACCAGCCGGAACAGCTCCTCCGCCCCGAACGCCGCCGTGTAGAAGGCAATCGCCCGATCGCCATCCGCCACCCGGATATAGGGAAACAGCTCACGCACAGCCATGCTCGCCTCCTGCACCCCGGCCAGCCGCAGCGCAGGCCTTGCCGGCCCTCGACGCGCTTCAAATCCAGGCAAGGCTACGATACCGGAGCCATATGGGCAGGCCAAGCTACAGCGATGCACTGGCAAGGACTGCCATCCTCGAAACACTCCGCCCCTTCGATCCGCATGTCGCAGGAACGCCCCCCCTCGGGCTCGATCTGCCAGACAGCGACATCGACATCCTCTGCCACGCCCCTCACCTCCCCGCCTTCGCGCAGCACGTCTGGGCAGCGCTCCACGAACGCGACGGCTTCGCCATCCGGCAGTGGATCGGGGAGGGAAGGTCCGTCATCGCCGCGTTCCACGCCGAAGGATGGCGTTTCGAACTCTTCGGCCAGTCCGTGCCGGTAACCCACCAGTGGGGCTGGCGCCACTTCCGCGTCGAACAGAGGCTTCTTGCTCTCGGCGGCACGCGGCTGAAGGAGGCCGTCATGCGCAGGCGGCACCAGGGCGTGAAGACCGAACCGGCCTTTGCCGAACTGCTGCGCCTCTCTGGAGACCCCTATCAGGCCCTCCTGCACCTGTCTGAACAGCCCGACAGCGCGCTGTCCTCCTGTCTCGCCGAAGCAGGGTTCGAGGCAAGCGCCAAGCGATAGACGCAAGGACCGCGGCAGGCCCTCAGGCCGCCCGCAACCACCCATCCAGCGCCACCCGCGCCCGCGCCGAGATCTTCGCCTTGCGCTCCCGCCCCTTCTCCGCCCCCTCGATCGGCGGAAACAGCCCGAAGTTCACGTTCATCGGCTGGAAGCTCTCCGCCACCGCCTCGCCCGTGATGTGCGCCAGCAGAGACCCCATCGCAGTCTCCCGCGGCGGCCGCACCACATCCTGCCCCCGCGCCCGCGCTGCAAGGAACAAGCCGGCCATCAGCCCCACCGCCGCCGATTCCACATAACCCTCGCACCCCGTGATCTGCCCCGCAAAGCTGATCCTCGGGTCCGCCTTCAGCCGCAGCGTCCCGTCCAGCAGGATGGGCGACCGGATGAAGCTGTTCCGGTGCAGGCCCCCCAACCGCGCGAACTCGGCCTGCTCCAGCCCCGGAATGGTCCGGAAAATCCGGGTCTGCTCGCCATGCTTCAGCTTGGTCTGGAACCCCACCATGTTCATCAGCGTGCCCGAGGCATTGTCCTGCCGCAGCTGCACCACCGCCCACGCCCCCTTCCCCGTCCGCGGATCGCGCAAGCCCACCGGCTTCATCGGCCCGAAGCGCAGCGTGTTCGGCCCCCGCTCCGCCATCACCTCGATCGGCATGCACCCTTCGAAATAGGGCGTGTCCAGCTCCCACTCCTTGAACGCCGCCTTCTCGCCCGCGTTCAGCTCTTCCACAAAGGCCAGATACTGCGCCTTCGTCATCGGGCAGTTGATGTAATCCCCCTCGCCCGGCGGCAATATCTCCCCGTCCGGCCCCTTGTCGTACCGCGACTGCCGCCAGGCCACGTCCATGTCGATGCTGTCGGTGTGCACGATCGGCGCAATCGCATCGAAAAAGGCCAGATGCTCCTCCCCCGTCAGCCCCTGGATGAACCCCGCCAGCGGGGCAGAGGTCAGCGGCCCCGTCGCGATCAGGACCAGCCCCCATTTCGGGTCCGGAGTCCCCACCTCCTCGCGCACCACCGTCACCAGCGGGTGGCTGCCAAGCTCCGCCGTCACCGCATCCGCAAAGATGTCCCGGTCCACCGCCAGCGCGCTGCCCGCCGGCACCTTCGCCGCGTCCGCGCTGTGCATCACCAGCGAATCCAGCGCCCGCATCTCCGAATGCAGCAGCCCCACCGCATTGTGCTCGGCATCGTCGGATCGGAAACTGTTCGAACACACCAGCTCCGCCAATTGCGTCGTCTGGTGCGCAGGGGTCATTCCGCCCCCGCCCCGCATCTCGTGCAGCACAACAGGCACGCCCCGCTGCGCCAGCTGCCAGGCGGCCTCCGAACCGGCAAGCCCGCCGCCAACCACATGAACTGCATCAACCATGGCTCTCTATGTCGCCACAGCAGCCACAGGCGCAAGCCGCCACCCGGCCGCAGCTTTCGTGGCAACAATTGTGCCATATTTGCAGTTCATCCCTGATTTCATCCCGTCCACCCCTTGTAAGCCCCCCCAAATCATCGGATATCGGCGCTGCCCGGCTTGTCCGGGCTGAAAGCGACCCGACTGGCCGGCGGGCAAACGTCCGCCGGCCCTTTTATGGGCGGAATTTCGCGGTAAGGGTGAGGTTGCGCGCGGTTCGGGCCGCGCCCCCACCCGGCTGCCCGCCATGCGTATCCTTGGGTGGCCGGGTGGGGGTGCGGGCCGGTGCCGCCTTCAGCGAAGCTGATCAGGAAAAACGTGGATCTCTACCTTCCCATCGCCGAAATGTCCGTCAACGCGCTCGTCATCATCGCGCTCGGCGGCCTCGTGGGCTTTCTTTCCGGCATGTTCGGCGTCGGCGGCGGATTCCTCACCACCCCGCTGCTCATCTTCTATGGCATCCCGCCGGCAATTGCCGTTGCGTCAGCCGCCACCCAGGTCACCGGCTCCAGCGTTTCGAGCGCACTCACCTACCTCCGCCGCGACCAGGTCGATCTCAAGATGGGCGCGGTCCTCGTGGCAGGCGGCCTGCTGGGCTCGGTCGTCGGCTCCTTCCTGTTCCGTTGGCTGAAATCGCTTGGCCAGGTCGATATCACCATCGCCATCGTCTACGTCGTCTTCCTCGGTGGCGTCGGCGGCCTCATGCTGAAAGAAGCGATCGTCGCGCTGCGGCCACAGGATGCCACAAAGCCCCGGCGCGCACGGCACCACAACGCCCTTGTCGCTGCCCTGCCCATGAAGATGCGCTTCCCCCGCTCGGGCGTCTATATCTCCCCGCTCGCCCCCTTCCTCGTCGGCGCAGGCGTCGGCATCCTTACCGTCATCATGGGCGTCGGCGGCGGCTTCATCATGGTGCCGGCAATGCTCTACCTGCTTGGCATGGCCGCAAGCGTGGTGGTCGGCACCAGCCTGTTCCAGATCGTCTTCGTCACCGCGGTTGCAACCCTGCTCCACGCCACCCAGTCGCAGACGGTCGATATCCTGCTCGCACTCCTCCTCCTGCTCGGCGGAGTCGTCGGCGCCCAGTTCGGCGCCCGCGCAGCGCAAGGCCTGCCCCCCGAACGCTTGCGCCTCTTCCTCGCGCTCCTCGTGCTCGGGGTCGCAATCCGCCTCGCAATCGGCCTCACCTGGACCCCGCGCGAGCTGTTCTCGATCCAGGTCGCCCTCTCATGAGATTGGTCGCGGCCCTCCTCCTCCTGCTGCTGGCAGGCCCGCTCGCTGCCCAGTCGCCCCGGCTGGTGACAGACCTGTCGCAAAGCCGGATCGACATCTCCTACCGCTTTGCCGGTGCCGAACTGCTGATCTTCGGCGCAATCCAGTACCCCGGCGGCCGCGTGCCGGCCGAACCGCCGGGCATCGCCGTCGTGCTGCGCGGCCCCAGCGACCCCATCACCGTCCGCAAGAAGGCGCGCGTCGCAGGCATCTGGGTCAACGCCCAGGCGCTGCGCTTCGAATCCACCCCCGGTTTCTATGCGGTCGCAACCACACGCCCGGTCCGCGACCTGCTGGATGAACGCAACGCCGCCATCTACGAAATCGGACTCAACCACCTGCAGCTCTCGCCCGCCACCGCCGCCGACCTGGAGACCACCCGCAGCTTTCAGGACGGCCTGGTCAAGCTCCGCACCGCCGAACGCCTGTTCGTTGAACAACCCTATGGCGTGCAGGTCACAGACCGCATCCTCTACCGCGCCCGCATCCCAATCCCGTCCGCTGTCCCCGTCGGCAACTACCAGGCCGAAATCTACCTGATCGAAAACAACGGAGACGGTGCCGGTCGGGTCCGCGCCCGAACCACCGCACCCGTCATCATCGACAAGTCCGGCTTCGAACGCGCCATCTACGTCTTCGCCCAGGAGCAAAGCCTGCTCTACGGGCTGTTCGCAGTCGCACTCGCCCTCGGCATGGGCTGGGCCGCCGGGCAGTTCGGCCGCCAGCGGGGCTGATCAGCACAGGCCGCAGATTCCGCACGCGCCCCTGTTGCGCACCCCTCGGGCGCTCCCTACCGTCCTGCCATGGATTCCCCTGCCCCGACCTCTCCTTTCGCAGCCGCGCCTCCGCGCAAGCGCCTCGTCGATTACACCCCGCCCGACTGGCTTGTCCCCGACATCGCGCTCCGCTTCGAACTCGGCGCAGAACGCACCCTCGTCCACGCCCGCCTCACCGTCCGCCGCAACGGCCGGCACAAGCGCCCCCTCGTCCTGAACGGCGAGGAACTCCAGCTCCTCGGCCTCAAGGTCGACGGCGTCTCCCGCCCCTTGCCCAACCCCGGCTCAGAAGGCCTCACCCTCCAGCTCGCCGCCGACGAGACGGTGATCGAAACCACCGTTGCCATTCACCCCGCCCGCAACAGCCGGCTGATGGGCCTCTACAGCTCGGGCGGAAACCTTTGCACCCAGTGCGAGGCCGAAGGCTTCCGCCGCATCACCTTCTTCCCCGACAGGCCCGACGTGCTGAGCCGCTACGAAGTCCGGCTCGAGGCGGACGCCACCCAGTTCCCGATCCTGCTCGCAAACGGCAACCCCGGCGCCACCGGCCAGCTCCGCCCCGGGCCCGACGGCCAGCCGCGCCACTTCGCCGAATGGACAGACCCCCACCCCAAACCCAGCTATCTCTTCGCGCTCGTCGCAGGAAAGCTCGAAGCGCTTCGCGACAGCTTCACCACCATGAGCGGCCGCAAGGTCGCGCTCGCAATCTGGGTCGCCGCCGCCGACGTCCCCCGCTGCCGCCACGCCATGGAGAGCCTGAAGGCCAGCATGGCCTGGGACGAGCGCGTCTACGGCCGCGAATACGACCTCGACCAGTTCAACATCGTCGCTGTCCACGATTTCAATTTCGGCGCGATGGAGAACAAGGGCCTCAACATCTTCAATGCCAAATATGTGCTGGCAGACCCCGACACCGCAACCGACTGGGATTACGACGCGATCGCAGCCATCGTCGCCCATGAATATTTCCACAACTGGTCGGGCAACCGCGTCACCTGCCGCGACTGGTTCCAGCTCTCGCTGAAGGAGGGCTTCACCGTCTTCCGCGACCAGCAATTCTCCGCCGACATGGGCTCGCCGGCCGTCCGCCGCATCGAAGGTGTCCGCAGCTTGCGCCAGGGCCAGTTCCCCGAGGATGAAGGCCCACTCGCCCACCCCGTCCGCCCCGACAGCTACGCCGAAATCTCCAACTTCTACACTGCAACCGTCTACGACAAGGGCGCCGAACTCATCCGAATGATGGCCCGCCAGCTCGGGCCGGAACGTTTCCGGCTCGCCACCGACCTCTATTTCGAGCAGAACGACGGCACCGCCGCAACTGTCGAAGACTTCCTCGCCGCCCTCGAAGCCCATGGCCTCGAGAGCAGCCTCTTCCGCCGCTGGTACGAACAACCCGGCACGCCCCGCGTCGAGGTCAGCACCATCCACGATCCCGCAGCAGAGGCGCTCCACCTGCGCTTCGTCCAGTCCAACCCCCGCGCCGGCGAGAGCGCCCCTCCACTCCCCATCCCGATACCATTCGCCGCCTTCGCACCCGACGGCCGCAAGATGCACCAGTCCGACACGCTCCTGCTGACGGAACGCGAGACAAGCCTCACCCTCTCGGGCCTGCCCCAGCCGCCGATCCTGTCGCTGAACCGCGGCTTCGCAAGCCCCGTCATCGTCCGCCCGGCGCCCGCGCGCGCAGAGCTGCTCGTGCTCGCCACCCACGAAGACGAACCGCTGGCCCGCTACGAGGCCGTGCAGCAGCTCATGCTCTCCGCCCTCGTCGACTCCGCCACATCCGGCACCCCGCACGGCCACGCCGATGTGGTCGCAGCAGCAGCCGCCCTGCTCGACACCGCGAACACAGACCCGGCCTTCGCCGCCGAAACCCTGCTCGTGCCAAGCGAAGCGCTCATCGGCGACCAGCTCCCCAGCGTCGATCCCGAGGCCATCCACACCGCCCGCGAAGCCCTCCGCCGCAACTTGCTCGCCGCCCTCGGCCCCCGCCTGTGGGAGGCCTGGCACAGCTGCGACGCCGCCGGCGACGACCGCAGCCCCCGCGCGAAGGGCCTTCGCCGCCTGAAAGGCATCCTGCTCTCCCTGCTGCTCGCAACCGACGATCACGACGCAACCGCTGCCGCCTTTCTGCAGTTCGCCGACGCCCAGTGCATGACAGACCGCATGTCGGCCCTCACCGCCCTCAGTCACTCGAAATCAGTCGAGCGCGACGAAGCGCTGAAGCTCTTCGAACAGCGCTATGCCGGCTTCCCCGAAGTGCTCGACAAATGGTTCCTCGCCCAGGCCGGTTCCACCCGCCCCGACACCCGCCTCGCGGTCGAGCGCCTCGCCGGCCACAGCCGTTTCGACCCCCGCAACCCCAATCGGCTGCGCGCCCTCGTGCTGGGCTTCGCCATGAATCAGACCCGCTTCCACGACCGCGCCGGCGCCGGTTACGCTCTGCTCGCAGCCCATGTGCTCGATGCCGACCGCTTCAACCCCCAGTCGGCCGCCCGCCTC
>JBGTBK010000191.1:0-4498 GCA_041749355.1 Sandaracinobacter sp.
GCGATCGCCCGCGTGCCGGGCGGCTGGCGCGGCGCCGCAGACCCCCGGAGCGAAGGCGACACCATGGCACTACCCAGCGAAGGGCACAGTATGGCAATCGGGGCAGCCACCGGGGGAGGACGATGAGCAGGGCAGACATCGAACGCGCCGAGCGCCTCCGGGCCGCCGAACGCGAAGTGCGCGGCACCGGGATCGAGCGCTGGGCCAACCTCGTCCAGATGTTCTTCGGCCAGGCAAAGCGCCTGGGCGATGCCCCCTTCCTCTGGCGCAAGTCCGAAGGCCAGTGGAAGCCGCTCAGCTGGTCGGATGCCGCCACCCGCGTCGCCAGCTTCGCAACCGCCCTCCAGGCGCTGGGCCTGAAGCCCGGCGACCGCATCGTCCTCGTCTCCGAAAACCGCCCCGAATTCTGCCTGTGGGACCTCGCCATCATGGCCGCCGGCGGCATCACCGTCCCCACCTACACCACCAACACCGCGCGAGATCACATGCACATCCTCGAGAATTCCGGCGCCATCGGCGCCATCGTCTCGACGGCCAAGCTCGCCCGCACCCTCACCGAAGCCGCCTACCAGGCCAGCGCCTGCCGCTTCCTCATCGGCATGGAACAACTCAAGCTCGGCCAGGCTGGCGAGCAGCTCGACTTCCACGACATGGACAGCCTCGCAGCCCAACACCCCGGCGACGTCGAGGCAGTCGCCGCCCGCGCCAAGATGAAGCGCTCCGACACCGCCTGCCTCATCTACACCTCCGGCACCGGCGGCACCCCGCGCGGCGTAAAGCAGCACCACGGCGCCATCCTCCACAATGTCGCCGGCTGCATCGACATCATCCAGGCCGATTTCCCGCCCGAACCGGCCCGCGAAACCTTCCTCTCCTTCCTCCCCACCAGCCACGCCTACGAACACACCGCAGGCCAGTTCCTGCCCATCGGGCTGGGCGGCGAGATCTACTACGCCGAAAGCCTCGAAAAGCTCGCTGCCAACATCGAGGATGTGCACCCCTCGATCATGGTCGTCGTCCCGCGCCTGTTCGAGGTGCTCCGCGCGCGCATGCTGAAAACCATCGAGAAGCAGGGCGGCCTCGCCCCACGCATGCTCTCCGCCGCCGAACGCCTCGGCCGCAAGCGCTACGAACAGGGCCGCCTCTCCCTGTTCGACCGCCCGCTCGATTTCCTCGTGGAGCGCACCCTTCGCGCCAAGGTCCGCACCCGCTTCGGCGGCCGTCTGAAGGCCATGGTCTCCGGCGGCGCCCCGCTCAGCCCCGAAGTCGGCTTCTTCTTCGATGCGATCGGCGTCACCATCCTCCAGGGCTATGGCCAGACCGAATCCGGCCCCGTCATCTCCTGCAACCGCCCTGGCGCCCGCATCAAGATGCACACCGTCGGCCCCCCCTTGCGCGACGTCGAGGTCAAGATCGCCGAAGACGGCGAGATTCTCGTCACCGGCGAACTCGTGATGCAGGGCTACTGGAACAACGACGCTGAAACCGCCCGCGTCCTCACCGCAGACGGCTGGCTCGCAACCGGCGACATCGGCCTCATCGACGACGACGGCCACATCGTCATCACCGACCGCAAGAAGGACATCATCGTCAACGACAAGGGCGACAACGTAGCCCCCCAGCGCGTCGAGGGCCTGCTCACCCTGCAACCCGAAATCGGCCAGGCCATGGTCTACGGAGACCGCCGCCCCTACCTCGTCGGCGTCGTCGTCCCCGATCCCGAACACATGATGGAATGGGCCGCCAAGCACGGCGTCGAAGTCGCAAGCCTCAAGGGCAACCCCGAATTCCTCCGCTCCCTCCAGGCCGCAGTCGACCGCGTCAACGCCAGCCTGTCCGTCATCGAAAAAGTCCGCCGCATCGTGCCCGCAGACGAACCCTTCACTGTCGAAAATGAACAGATGACCCCAAGCCTCAAGATCCGCCGCCACGTGCTGAAGGGCATCTACGGCGAACGGCTGGACGCACTCTACAAATAGGTCTGCGCCGGGAAGGAAAAGCGGAGGGGCGCCGCCCCTCCACCCCGGCAGGACGCCGCGCGCCCTGCACCCACAAATGCAAGCCTGACTGCCCGTCATGCGGCAGGTCCGGTTCGGGCCAATGAGGCTGGGCAGCAACCATTTCCACTTCGCGGGCCGATGCAGCGCAGACTTGCTTCAGTCCGAACGGTCGTCATCCGCGATTGCCTGCAAGCCGGGCACATCAACCAGCGTGATTGCCCGATACTCAAGGCTTATGAGCCCCTGAAGACTGAATTGGGACAGGATCGGGTTGATTCTGCTTCGGGACAGGTTGGTCATTTCGGCAAGCGTGCCCTGACTGATCGGTGCCACCACAGGCATTCCGGATGGGGGGTCGTGCTGCCGGCAGTTGGCGATGCGCAGCAGTGTCGCGGCGCAGCGACGGCTGGCCGATCGGATCAGCAGGTCGTTCGCGATCGACGTGACCGTGTCGAACTCCATGAGCAGCCCTTGGGCGATGTGCTGCCACCACTGCGGATGCTCGTTCAGCAGTTGCTGCAGTGGGCGAAGCGGCACATGGGCGAGCAGCAGCGGCGTCATTGCCTGCATCGTTGCCCGTCGGGGCTGACCGGTAAGCAAGGGCCCCATTCCGGTCCAGCTGCCGGGCTGAGCCAGGTGCGCAATGGGCGACAGTGCAGACCCGAGGGCCGATGTCATCCCGAGCGCACCTTCGCAGATGCCATAGAGACCGCCCGGGGGATCGCCCGCGAGGTAGACGGTCTCGCCAGCCTTGAACGCCTGCAGTTCGCAAAGGCCAAGAATCGCGCCCCGAAAGTCGTCGGGCATGGCGGCCAGCCAGCCTCGGCGTTCTCGTCTATTCGGTGCACTGCCCGGCAAACCACATCGCCTACATCGGGCTCTGGTACACCCTTGCAATCGCGATCAGCGCAGTCGCCGCCCGGCTCGCAGTCCCTCGCCTGATCCGCTGGTAACCAATCCGCTCCCCACCGCGAACAGCCAGAGGGGAGCGCGTCGTCACACAGCTGCACCGCCAGTCGGCTCCCCGGCACCCGCAGCACCCAACAGGAGCCACAGCATGTCCGTCCGTCATTTCGCCCTCGCAGGGCCAGCTCTCCTCGCAGCAGCTCTCTTCGCCGCCCCGGCCGACGCCAAGGTCGTCCGGGTCAAGGTCACCGTCGAAAACCTCGCCCCGCAGAACTCGGTCAGCTTCGCCCCGCTGCGCTTCGGCTTCCACAGCGGAACCTTCGATGCCTTCAACAATGGCGAAGTCGCAGGCGATCCGATCATCTCGGTCGCCGAAGGCGGCTCCGGCGCAGACTGGTTCCCGGCTTTCGCAGCAGCCGATCCCGGCGCAGTCCTCGGCTCGGTCGGCGGCGCTCTCACCCCGGGGGCAACCGCCACTTCGATGACCTTCCTGGTCGACAGCGCGATGAACCCCTTCTTCACCTTCGCCTCGATGGTCATTCCGTCGAACGACCATTTCATCGGCAACGACGACCCCATGCGCTACCGCCTGTTCGACGATGCCGGAAACCTGCTCGTCCCGCAGATCGACCAGAACGCCGGCCAGATCTGGGACAATGGCTCGGAAATCACCGACCCGGCAGCAGCCGCCTTCCTCGTCGGCGGCAACAACGATCTGCGCACCCCCCAGAACGGAGTCGTCGGCTTCGATTTTGCCGAACTGCTGGCCTACAACGGCCTCACCACGGCAGCCGGCTACACCTTCACCAGCAACCTCGCGGCGAACACCGCGGTCTACCGGATCAGCTTCACCTCCTCGGTGGTGCCGGAACCGGCAAGCTGGGCCCTGATGATTGCAGGCTTCGGCCTCACAGGCGCCGCAATCCGCCGCCGCCGCACGGCAACCGTCGCCGCCTGACTGCAACCTTGATCGTCGACGGCCGGCTCCGGCCGGCCGTCGCTGTCAGCCTGCACGCTAGGTGCCCCGCGCCTTCACCACCTCGCCATCCTCCTTGGCGAAATCGGCAGGCAGCGCCCTGTCCAGCACGTCCAGCACGAGCTCCGAAGGGCGGCACAGCTTCACGCCCCGCGGCCCCACCACGATCGGCCGGTTGATCAGCACCGGGTGGGCCGCCATCGCATCCAGGAATGCCGAATCCTCCAGCGAAGGATCGTCGAGCCCCAGTTCGGCAAACAGGTCGCTCTTGGGCCGGACCAGCTCGCGCGCCGAAATCCCCATCCGCGCAAGCAGCGACACCAGTTCGTTGCGCGACGGCGGAGTCTTCAGATACTCCACCACCTCGGGCTCGATCCCGGCCGCCCGGATCATCGCAAGCGTGTTACGCGAAGTCCCGCAAGCCGGATTGTGATAGATTCGCACAGCCATCGTCAGCCTCCCCCCTTGCACCGCCACCTAGCCGATTGCCGTGACAATCGCCTGAATGGCAAGCACCACGGCAGCCCCCAGCAGCACCCACGGCAGGCGGCTTCCCCGCACCACCACAGGCAGCGGCGGCCCGCTGTCCTCCGGCACCGGCACGGTCGGCGGCGCT
>JBGTBK010000192.1:0-13092 GCA_041749355.1 Sandaracinobacter sp.
GTGGCACCCCACGCATCGCCGGACGGTTGCTGCGCCGGGTTCGGGATTTCGCGGCCGGGCGCGAGGCACCGGTGGACATGGCCTTTGCCGACAATGCGCTGAGCCGGCTGGAGGTGGACCGGCTGGGTCTCGACGCACAGGACCGTCGCTACCTCTGGATGATCGCCGACCTCTACAAGGGCGGCCCGGTGGGCATCGAGACGCTTGCGGCCGGCCTGTCGGAGGCGCGCGACACGCTTGAGGATGTGGTCGAGCCCTACCTCATCCAGACCGGGCTGGTTGCGCGGACTGCGCGCGGCCGGGTGCTGAACGGCCCCGGCTGGGCGCATCTGGGGCTGAAGCCGCCGGCGAGCCAGCCGGTGCTGCCGCTGGAGGAGGGCGGCGACTGACGCCTGTCCTGCCGGACTGGACGGGCCCCGAGTGCCCGTCTAGCATTTCGGGAAACGACGTCAGGGGGATACCAAATGCGCGCACTTGCCATCAGCCTGTTTCTGGCAGCCACAGCGCCTGCCCATGCAGCCTGCGTGGATGCCGCCGCGATCGAGAAGGCGGTCGCCGTCGACTGGACTGGCTATCTCGCCCCGCTCTACGACCATTTCCATCGCAACCCCGAACTCAGCTTCGTGGAGGTGAACACCGCTGCCCGCATGGCGAAGGAGCTGCGCGCCGTGAAGGGCATGGAGGTGACCGAGAAGGTCGGCGGCACCGGCGTCGTGGGCGTGCTCAGGAACGGCCCCGGCCCGACCATCCTGCTTCGCGCCGATATGGACGGCTTGCCCCTGCAAGAGGCCTCCGGCCTCGCCAACGCCTCCAAGGTGCGGCAAGCCAATCGCGAAGGCGTGGTGCAGCCGGTAATGCACGCCTGCGGGCACGACACCCACATCACGGGCCTCGTCGGCACGGCGCGGCGGCTGGCGGCCTTGCGGGACCAATGGTCGGGTACCGTCCTGTTCGTGGTGCAGCCGGCCGAAGAGCGGATCAGTGGTGCCCGCGCCATGGTGGAGGACGGGCTGTTCACCCGCTTCCCCAAGGCCGACTATGCGCTCGGCTGGCATGTGGATGCCGACAGCCCGACCGGAACATTGGGCGTTGCCCCCGGCCTTGTCTCCTCCTCGTCCGACACGGTCGACATCATCGTCCACGGCATCGGCGCGCACGGGGCAAGCCCGCACCAGGGCAAGGACCCGGTTGTGATGGGCTCGCAGATCGTGCTTGCGCTGCAGACGCTGCCTTCGCGCGAGGTGGACCCGCTGCAGCCCGCAGTGGTCACGGTCGGCGCCTTTCACGCAGGCGCCAAGCACAACATCATTTCCGACCGGGCCGAGCTGATGCTGACCGTGCGCGCAGACAGCGTGAAGGTGCGCGACCAGCTGATTGCCGGCATCGAGCGCATTGCGAAGAACGCCGGCCGCATGGCGGGCATGCCGGAGGACAAGCTGCCGACTGTGACCGTCTCCGACGAGCGGACGATCCCGACGGTGAACGACGCCGAACTGACCCAGCGGCTTCGCACCAGCTTCGCAAACGCCTTCGGGCCCAAGGTGCTGAACGAGGTGCCGCGCGAGGGAATGGGGGCAGAAGACTATCCCTATCTCGTCGCACCCGGCGTCAAGAGCGTCTATTTCACGGTTGGCGGCACACCGCAGGCCGCGTTCGACGCTGCCAGGGCCGGAGGCCCGCCGGTTTCGGGCCACCATTCGCCCTTCTTCAAGGTGGACGGCGAAGCGTCGGTGAAACTGGGTGCACAGGCCATGACGGTCGCCGTGCTTGAGCTTGCGCCGAAGGGAGCGACGGCCAGCCGCTAGTCCCAGAGCCGAAGGATCAGGCTCTGGCTCGCAGTCGCGATCAGCTCGCCGGTCTGCGCGAAGATGTGCATCCGACCATGCGCAAAGCCGCCTGATACGCCGTGGATCTGCACGTCGCAAAGCAGCCAGTCAGTTGGCACGCGGCGGTGGAAGCGGATGGAGTTGTCAAGGCTGTTGCCGCCGGCATCGCGCCCCAGCGCGGGGCCGACCCCGCTCGGGACATAATCCGCGACCACCGCGATGAAGGCGGTGTCGATCGGATGGCCGGGAAGCACGGCGGGGTTCGGCCTTGCCCACATCATAATGTTGCCATCGGGCGCCGGCCCCCCACCCGCGCGCGGCCCGTGCATCGATCCCTTGGCCAGGCGGAACTCGACGCGGGAATGGATGTCGTCCGGGTGGCGCCCTTCCCACAGCTGGCGCGGGCGGCAATCCTCTGGCGGGGCCACGCGGGGCGGAAGTGTCCATTGTCCCCGCTCGGGAAGGTCGCGTGCGCCAAGCGCCGACACCACGGTCAGCACCTCGCGCCCTTCGGCCGTCGTTGCGCTGACCCGGGCCTGGCTCACCTGGTTGCCCCGAACCCGCTCGTCGACTGCGAATGTCACCGTTTCGCCGGGGCGGGCATAGCTTTCATACTGGGCCGAGGCCCAGAGACCACCGGGCGGCCCGTCACCTGCTCCAGCGCGCGCAGACTTGCCCCAAGCCCGACGCCGCCGAACATGAACAGGCGGTCGGCAGGCCCCACGCTGATCGGCGGGGTAATGTCGAGGGTGAAGGCAGTTTCGCCGGCGGGCTTCAGGTCAATCCACATGGCACCGGGTTAGCCCTCCCGATGCTGCATTGCACCCAAGAAGAAGGGGAGGGCCGCTGCCCTCCCGTCAGCCCGGCTGCGGCCAGTGCTGCATGAGGGTCGCAAGGTCGAAATAGTCGCGCCAGACCGTGATCTTGCCGTCAACCACCTCGAACACGCCGGTCACCGGCAGCTCCACCCACTTGTCGGCAAGTCTGTGCCGGTCAAGTCGCTCAAGGAAAACGGTGTTTCCCTGCACAGCCGAGCGGATGGTGATGAACTCGTTCTCGATCGTGGGCGCGAAGAAGGGCTCCAGCACCGCACGGACGCCCTCGGGGCCGCGCACGCTGCCCATGGGGAGATTTGTGTATTCGCAGTCCGGCGCGAAATGGGTGCAGGCGCTGTCATAGTCCTTCACGGCCATGGCTGCGGTCATTGCGGAAATGACGTCGAGTGGTGTCGGCATCGCGAATCTCCCTCTGTAGCAACTGCTACATGGTGCGCGCACTATTGCCGGAATTCAACCCTTCGCGGCTGCGCCGATGCAATGCGCCGACATTAGCGCGCCTCCTGCCGGTGCAGCGCCTCGTACAGCAGCAGCGTTCCGGCCATGGCCACGTTCAGGCTGTCGGCGCGGCCCCGCATCGGCATGATGACCAGGCTGTCGCAGGCGTCCTTCAGCGCTTCGGGCAGGCCCTGTGCCTCGTTGCCCACAAGCAGCAGGGCGGGTGCTGCATAGTCGGCCTGTCGGTAGTCCTCGGCGCGCGGATCGAGCGCGGCGCCCAGCAGCCGAGCGCCGTGCTGTTGCTTCCAGATCAGGAACTCGGTCGTGGTCGCAGCAACGGCGGGCACGGTGAAGAAGGCCCCCATGCTGGCTCTGACTGCTTCGACGCTCGTCGGGTCGGCGCTGTCATCCAGCAGGATGAGCCCGCCGGTGCCGGTTGCGTCGCAGGCGCGCAGAAGCGTGCCGAGGTTGCCGGGGTCGCGCAGACGTTCGGCAACCAGCGTGCGCGGGCCCGGGGTGAGATCAGAGAGGGCAAGTGAGCGGGGCTCGTAGGCCGCTGCCACCGCCTGCGGATTGTCCTTGCCGGTCACGCCCGCCAGCAGGTCGGGGCTGGTTTCGATCACCTGTCCGCCAGCACCCATCGTTGCCGCCACCAGCCGCTGCACCAGCGGATGATCGCCCTTTCCTTCGGCAAACAGAAGGATGCGGGGCACCCATCCGGCGTCAAGCGCTTCGGTGCAGATGCGCAGCCCTTCGGCCAGGAACAGGCCCTCGGCGCGGCGATACTTCTTTTCCCGCAAGGATCGCAGCCGCTTCAGCGTCGTGTTCGACGCAGATGTCACCAGCATCGTCACAGCGGCGGCGCGTTGTAGCAGTGCCACAGGAACAGGGCTGCGACCCCCCTGTGCGGGCGCCAGGGTTCGGCCATCGCGCGGAGCGGCTTTTCGGTCGGTCGGCTGCCGTCGCCGAACATTCGCCCGGCCTGCACCTGAACCGCCAGGTCTCCGGCAGGAAAGATGTCGGCGCGGCCTTCGGCAAACAGCAGGTAGATCTCCGCCGACCAGCGCCCCAGCCCGCGCACGCTCGACAGCAGCGCGATCGCGGCCTCGTCGTCAGCAGGCAAATCATCGAGCGGAAGCGAGCCGTCGGCCACATGGGCAGCAAGGCTCTGCGCATAGCTCGCCTTCATCCGCGAAAGGCCGCAGGCACGAAGCGCATCCGCGTCGGCTGCCATCAACACATTGGGGTCCGACAGGTCGCCGATCCCGGCCTCCAGCTTGCGCCAGATGCTGGCAGCTGCCGCTGTCGAGACCTGCTGCGACACGATGGCACTCAGAAGCGTGCGATAGCCGCGCGGCCGGATCCGCGGCTCCGGCAAGCCGTGCCGGGCGCTGGCCTCTGCAAAGCGCGGGTCACGCTCGGCGAGTCCGTCCATTGCGTCTGCAATCTGCTCTGCCGTAAGCCCCATCGGGCGGGTCTCCTCCTTCGGCCGGCGGGGCCTCTGCTTCGCCGCGTCTTGCGCGTGGCACATCCAGCGCTAATAGGCACGCATCCCGTGAAGGTCACGGGGCTTGCACGGAGCCGCTATGCCAACCCTCATCGTCGTCGACCGCAAGGGCAATGAAAAGACCGTGACCGGGGAAGCCGGGCTGAGCGTCATGGAAGTGATCCGCGACAACGGCTTCGACGAGCTCCTCGCCCTTTGCGGTGGTTCGTGCAGTTGCGCGACCTGCCACGTGCATGTCGATGCAGCTTGGGCCGATAAGGTGGGCGCCCCACACGAGGACGAAGCTGACCTGCTCGATTCGTCCGACCACCGCAGCGCCACCTCGCGGTTGTCGTGCCAGATCCCGTTCTCGGATGCGCTGGACGGGCTGAAGGTCACGATCGCACCCGAGGATTAAGCCTGCCTCCGGCATTGGCCGGGGCTGGCGGCCCGCGCCTCACCCGGCCGCCGCCGCCCCCATCACGAACGCGTTCAGCTTGTTCCCGTCCGGGTCGCGGAAATAGCCCGCATAGAAGGTGTCGCCCCGATTTCCCGGAGGGCCTTCGCAGGTGCCGCCGTTCGCAAGTGCAATGGCGTGCAGTCGGTCCACCTGGGCCTTGTCATTGGCCTGCAGGGCCACCATCACGCCGTTGCCAACAGTCGCGGCATTGCCGTCAAAGGGCTTGGTCAAGGCGACGCCTGCAGGGCCGTCAGGCGTTCCCCAGGCGATGAACCCATCGAACTCGAACATGCGCGGCACAGCCATCTCGGCAGCAAGTGCATCGTAGAATTTCGCTGCCCGGGGAAAATCGTTCGTCCCAAGCGTCACATATCCGATCATGTCTGCTCTCCCCATGAAATCACGAAGAACATAACAGGAACGATCGCGAGTCGCCAGCCTGGATTCACCAGGCCAGAAATCCCTCGAACCCCGGGTCCGCACCCCGTAGCGCGCGCTCCGCCCCGACACGCGCAAAGGCCAGCGTCACGGCCCTGCGCCGGGCCGGGGACAGCTTCGTCTCGCAGGCCTCGCGCACCCACAGCGCCTCGTGTCGGTCTGCCACCAGAAGCCCGCAAGCATCTGGCGCGAAGCGCTCGGCCTCCAGATGATGGGCAAGCTCGGCCGGCACGGCCCAGGCAAAGCGGTCGCACCAGTCGCGATAATGCTGCCACTTGCGGTCGCCCTTCAGGTCCGCGGCCGACACCTTCACCTCCACGATCAGGACTTCGCCGCTCCGGCCAACTGCCATGATGTCGGCGCGGTGGCCATCTGCCAGGGTCACCTCGCACAGCGGCGACCAGCCTTGCAGCCACAGCAGACGGCAGCTACCCCGCACGACGTCAGTGCTGGTCAAGGGCGTGCCTGTCAGGGGAGAGTGCAATGTCTCAGCCATATCGGGTTGGTTTCCTGCTCTGGCCGGGCCTCACCCAACTCGACATGACGGGCCCGGCGCAAGTGCTGTCGCGCATGCCGGGCGCCGAGATGCACTATGCCTGGAAATCCATCGAGCCCATCCCCAGCGATTGCGGCCTGCCGTTGATGCCCACCGTCACGCTCGCCGACTGCCCCCAGCTCGACATCCTGTGCGTGCCAGGCGGCGCTCCGGTGGCGCCGATCATGCGCGATGCACAGGTGCTGGACTGGCTGCGCCACCAGGCAGCCAGCGCCGAGTTCGTGACCAGCGTCTGCACAGGCTCGTTGATCCTGGCAGCAGCCGGTCTGCTCGATGGCTACCGCGCCGGCTGCTACTGGGCATCGGGCCACCAGTTGCCGCTGTTTGGCGCCGCGTTCGTGGAGGAGCGCGTGGTTTTCGACCGCAACCGGATCACGGCCGGCGGCGTGACCAGTGGGATAGACTTCGCCTTCCGCCTGATCGAGCACAAGTTCGGGCGCGAAGTTGCCGAGGCGGTGCAGCTGTCGATCGAATATGATCCAGAGCCTATTGCGGGAGGCAATCCGCGCACGGCCCGGCCCGAGATCGTCGCACAGGTGCGGGCCATGATGGCCAGCCGAATCGCAGCCCGTGAAGCCGAAATCGCCGAGATCGCAGCGCACTACAGACCTGCCTGAGCAAGGGCTGCTGCGCTGCGCAACTCCTCGACGAAGCGCTGGTACTCGGCGCGCTGGGTCGCCGGGTTCTCGATCCGCAGCAGATACGAAGGGTGCACGGTGAGGAAGCCGGTCGCCCCATCGGGCAGGCTCAGCGGCTTGCCACGCTCCCGCCCGACCGTCACCGCCCGCCCCAGCAGGGCCCGGCCGGCGCTTGCCCCCAGCATCAGCACCAGGCCGGGCTTCAGCAGGGCGCGCTCCTGGTCAAGCCACCAACGGCAGGCCTGGATTTCGGCGGCGCCGGGGCTCTCGTGGATGCGCCGCTTGCCCCTCAGCTGATATTTGAAATGCTTCAACGCGTTGGTGACCCAGGCGCGGGAGCGGTCGATCCCGGCCTCGGCCAGCGCCGTGTCCAGCAGCTGCCCGGCTGGCCCCACGAAGGGGCGCCCGGCCAAATCCTCCTGGTCACCGGGCTGTTCGCCAACGATCATCAGCCGCGCGTCTGCCGGACCCTCGCCGAACACGGTCTGCTTCGCCGGCCCGTGCAGCGGGCAGCGGCGGCAGGCCAGCGCCTGGGCTTTCACCTCTGCGAGCGATCCACCGGCAATCATCTCCACCGTCCGGGCCTCTGCCATTGCGATCAGCTCCGGGATCAGCTCGGCCTCGGGCAGGTTGCGCCAATATTTCTTCGGCATTTCGGCCTGCATGGCCTTCACCTTCAGCCGCGCCGGGTTGAAGGTGGAGGCGTAATAGGTCTTCCAGATCGCCTCTACCGGGTCTTCGGTCGGGGCATCTTCCTTCATCGCCCCCGGCATCCAGTGGACGCCCACACCGTCCCAATGGGCCGACACGTCCGGCGTCAGGATGGTCCAGCGCTGGCTTGCAAAGCGTCGGATGAAGAAACCGATGTTGAGCCGCAGGATATGGTGAGTCGGCTCGAACCAGGCGACATAGTGTTTGCCGCCCGCATCCTCCGTCTCCCGGAAGCGCAGGAAGGCGCGCATCTTGTGCCGATCGCGGCTGACGGCCTTGGCCAGTTCGGCAAGCGCATCGACCTGGGGGTCGGATCGGTCCTCCAGCAGGCGCGGCACCGTCTGCAATCGCACCAGCAGCGAATGCAGCAGTCGGAACCGTTCAGGCGCGCGGTTGCAGATGGCAAGCTCGGCCTGCTCCACGAACAGGCGGGGCACCTTGGGCGAAGGCGCGTCGGGCATGTCGGGAAGAGGCGCTGAAAGGCCGAGGTCGGCAGGTTCGCCCGCAACCGCCCAGTCCAGCGCTTGCGGGTCAATGCCAAGCGCAAGCGCCACCCGTGCGGCACGGCGAAACCCGTCGAGGTCGGCAGGGTGGGCGAGCAGTGCGCGATACATCAGAACAGGCTGAGCTGCGCCGGCGTGGTGACCAGGCTTGCCCCGAGCCCCACCGATTCAAGGTCTGCGCCCGGCCGCCAATCGAGCGTCTGCAGGAAGGGCTTCACGCGCCGTGGGCGGGAAACCAGCCGCTCCACATCCGCCAGCCGCAGCTGCCGCCAGCGCCGGGCCGACAGGATACGCCCAACCACCTTCGGGCCCAGCCCCGGCACCCGCAGCAGCAGTTCGCGCGGGGCCGTGTTCACGTCCAGCGGGAAGAGGTGGCGGTTGGCGAGCGCCCAGGCGGCCTTTGGATCCATGTCGAGCGGGAGGTGCCCGCCCGGAGTCGCGGACGCGATCTCGGGCAGGGTAAAGCCATAGAAGCGCAGCATCCAGTCGGCCTGATATAGCCTGTGTTCGCGCAGCAGCGGCGGGCGCGATGGAGGCAGGGCCGACGAGCTGTCGGGGATGGGGCTGAAGGCGGAGTAATAGACTCGCCGCATTCCGTAGCCGCCATAAAGGCCGTCCGCCCGGGCAAGGATCGCATGGTCGTCGGTGTCGTCGGCGCCCACGATCATCTGCGTCGACTGGCCGGCCGGCGCGTAGCGCGGCGCGCTCCGGTAGCGGCGCTTCGCGTCCTTCGCGTCGAGGATATGGTGCTGCAAGGTGCCCATGGAGCCTTCGATGGACGCGCCTGTCTTTTCGGGGGCAAATTGCGCAAGGCCCGATTCGGTCGGCATCTCGATGTTGATCGACAGCCGGTCGGCATAGCGGCCTGCCTTCTCCAGAAGTTCGGGCGCAGCATCGGGTATGGTCTTCAGGTGGATATAGCCCCGGAATTGCTCGTCTTCGCGCAGCCGCCGCGCGACTTCAACCAGCTGCTCCATCGTGTAGTCGCTGGAGCGGATGATGCCCGAGCTGAGGAACAGCCCCTCGATGTAGTTGCGCCGGTAGAAGCCGATGGTGAGGCGCACCACCTCGTCCACCGTGAAGCGGGCGCGCCGCACGTTGGAGCTCTTGCGGTTGATGCAATAGGCGCAGTCGAAGATGCAACTGTTGGTCAGCAGGATCTTCAAGAGCGAGATGCAGCGGCCATCGGGCGCATAGGCGTGACAGATGCCCATGCCTTCGGTCGATCCCAGCCCCTTGCCGTCGCGGCTGTCGCGCCTTGCAGTGCCGGAAGACGCACAGGACGCGTCATATTTGGCCGCATCGGCGAGAATCGCGAGCTTGGATTGCAGGTCGAGCTGAGCCATATGTTCTTGATATGTTCGCTTGCGTCTGGCGTCCAGAGCCGATCTGCCCTGCGGTTATCGAGCGCGGCAATGTGACCAAATGATTCTCTCGAATTGCGGAGGGGCTTCTTGGCTCCTACATTGCAGTCAAGAGGAAAGGGTTTCCATGTCCGACAACAACCGCAAGCCGCCGTCTCCGCTGGTCAGGAATATCCTGATGTGGGCAGGCATCCTGCTTGCGCTGGTGCTGATGGTGCAGCTGTTCCAGGGTCCGTCCGAGCGGCGGTCCGGCGGCGAGGAAATCGCCTATTCCGAGTTTCTGGCCAAGGTCGACGAGGGCCAAGTGAAGGAGGCCGCGATTGCCGGCCGCACCATCACCGGCACGCTTTCGAACGAGCAGTCCTTCCGAACCTACAACCCCGGCGACATGCAGCTGATCGAGCGGCTGCGGGCCAAGAATGTGAAGTTCGACGCGGTGCCGGAAGAGCGGCCGAGCCTGATCCAGCAGGTCGTCGTCGGTGCGCTGCCCTTCCTGATCATGATCGGCATCTGGATATTCTTCATGCGTCAGATGCAGAACGGCCAGGGTCGTGGCGCAATGGGTTTTGGCAAGAGCAAGGCCAAGATGCTCACCGAAAAGCATGGCCGCGTGACCTTCGATGACGTTGCCGGCATCGATGAAGCCCGCGACGAGCTGCAGGAAATCGTGGACTTCCTGAAGGATCCGTCGCGCTTCCACCGCCTTGGCGGCAAGATCCCCAAGGGTGCGCTGCTCGTCGGCCCTCCCGGCACCGGCAAGACGCTGCTTGCCCGCGCGATTGCCGGCGAAGCCAATGTCCCCTTCTTTACCATCTCCGGCTCGGATTTCGTCGAAATGTTCGTCGGCGTCGGCGCCAGCCGCGTGCGCGACATGTTCGAACAGGGCAAGAAGAACGCGCCCTGCATCATCTTCATCGATGAAATCGACGCCGTCGGCCGCAGCCGTGGCGCAGGCCTTGGCGGCGGAAACGACGAGCGCGAGCAGACGCTGAACCAGCTGCTGGTCGAGATGGACGGCTTTGACGCCAACGAAGGCATCATCATCGTGGCGGCGACCAACCGCCCCGACGTGCTGGACCCGGCGCTGCTGCGCCCGGGCCGGTTCGACCGGCAGATCACCGTCGGCCGCCCCGACATCGAGGGCCGCGTGCGGATCCTGCAGGTGCACATGCGCAAGGTGCCTCTGTCGCCCGACGTCGATCCCCGCGTGATCGCCCGCGGCACGCCCGGCTTCTCCGGCGCCGATCTCGCCAACCTGGTCAATGAGGCAGCCCTTCTGGCCGCCCGCCGCTCCAAGCGCCTCGTCGGCATGCTCGAGTTCGAGGATGCCAAGGACAAGGTGATGATGGGTGTCGAGCGCAAGTCCATGGTGATGACCGAGGACGAGAAGAAGCTGACCGCCTATCACGAGGCCGGCCACGCGGTCGTCAGCCTGCACGAGCAGGCCTCCGACCCGATCCACAAGGCAACGATTATCCCGCGCGGCAGGGCGCTCGGCATGGTCATGCGCCTGCCCGAGCGGGACAGCTACAGCTTCCACCGCGACAAGATGTACGCCAACTTGTCGGTCGCCATGGGCGGCCGGGTCGCCGAGGAGCTGATCTTCGGCCATGACAAGGTCACCTCAGGCGCCTCGAGCGACATCCAGATGGCGACCAACCTCGCCAAGGCGATGGCAACGCAATGGGGCATGTCGGACGCTCTGGGGCCGCTGCAGTACACCGAAAATCAGGAAGAGGTGTTCCTGGGCCACTCCGTCAGCCGGCAGCAGAATGTGAGCGAGAAGACCGCCGAGCTGATCGACAGTGAAGTGAAGCGGCTGGTGATCGGCGGGTACGACCGCGCCAAGCAGATCCTGACCGACCATGCCGACGAACTCGAAGCCGTGGCGCAGGCCCTGCTGGAGTATGAAACGCTGACGGGCGAGGAAATCAAGGCCGCAATCGAAGGCCGTCCGATCGAGCGTCCGGACGCGGCCGACAAGCTTCCCCCGCTGGGCACCGGCGGCGTGAGCGGCCTTCCCAAGGCCGGCAAGCGCCGGGACACTGGCCTGGGCGGGGTCGCACCCCAGGTCTGAACCTCAAGACGGAACGCTACTGCGGAAGGTGCCCCCCGGCGCCTTCCGCAATGGCCTCGCCCGCGGCAGACCCGCTCGCCCAGGCCCACTGGAAATTGTAGCCGCCAAGCCAGCCGGTCACATCGACCGCCTCGCCGATGCAGTAGAGCCCCGGCATCTTGCGGGCCATCATCGTCTGCTGCGACAGCCCGTCGGTGGCGATCCCGCCCACCGTCACTTCCGCCTTGGCAAAACCCTCGCTTCCGTTCGGCTGGAACTGCCAGTCCCCCAGCCGACGCTCGGCCTCGGCCAGTGCCGCATCCCTGGCGCCCTGCAGCCGCGGGATGTCCAGCTTTCCGGCCAGCACTTCGGCAAGGCGCTGCGGCAGCAGGCCGGCCAGCACCTGACGAAGCCCTGCTTCAGGGCGCGCGCGCTTGGCGTCCGCAAGCCAGCCAGGTGCAGCATTGGGCAGGAAATCGACGCTGATCGCCTCGCCGGGCTGCCAGTAGGACGACACCTGCAGGATGGCGGGGCCCGAAAGCCCCCGGTGGGTGAACAGCGCTGCCTCGCGGAAGGCGGCCCGCCCGGCGCGGGCCACAACATTCGCGGCAACGCCGGCCAGTTCCTTGAAAAGGGCCTGCTCGCCGGGAAGCGTGAGCGGCACCAGCGCGGGGCGCGGCTGCACCACCTTCAGCCCGAACTGCCGGGCAAGGCCGTAGGCGAAGTCTGTGGCGCCCAGCTTCGGGATGGAAGGGCCGCCGGTTGCCAGCACCAGCGCCGGGGCCTGCACATGTTTTCCGCCCACCTGCACCCGGAAGAGGCCGTCGGCATGGGAAATCTCGCCGATCGGCTGGCCCAGCACGAAATCGACTCGGCCCACGGCGCATTCGTCGAGCAGCATGGAAACGATCTGCCGCGCCGATCCGTCGCAGAACAGTTGGCCCAGCGTCTTTTCGTGCCAGGCAATGCCGTGGCGATCCACCAGGTCGATGAAATCCTGCGGGCGATAGCGGCCAAGCGCGCTCTTGGCGAAATGTGGATTGGCGGAAATGTAGCGCTCGGCCGTCGCGCCCACATTGGTGAAGTTGCAGCGCCCGCCGCCCGAGATCAGGATCTTGCGGCCAACCTCTGGTGCATGATCCACCACCAGCACGCGGGCCCCGCGCTGGCCGGCAACAGCCGCGCACATCAGCCCGGCTCCGCCGCCGCCAAGCACGATCGCGTCAAGGCTTGCTGCTGCCACCATGCAGCGCCCCTAGCGCCTGGAAAGGCGTGCGAACAGCCGCGAGTCCCGACAAAGCACTAGCTGCTGCGGACTGGCCTTTGGCCTAGGCAGTTCAGGAAGGGAGAAGGGCCATGGAACTGGATCCGGTGATTGCGCAGGTGCTCGAGATGGGGAAGGGCCAGCCGCCGCTGGAAAGCCTGTCCGTCGAAGAAGCGCGCGCTGGCATGAACCAGCGGATCGAGCTGCTGAAGCCGTTCGCGCCGCAGGGGGTGACGACGGAGGACCTCTCGATTGCAACCCCGGCCGGCCCGCTGCCCTTGCGTCTCTATCGACCGGAAGGAACCCACGCCGCCCTGCCGACGCTCGTCTGGCTGCATGGCGGCGGCTGGGCGCTCGGCTCTGTCGACACGCACGACAATGTCTGTCGCTTCCTGTGCGCCCAGGGCCCGCTGCTGGTGGTGAGCGTGGACTACCGCCTGGCCCCCGAAGCCAAGGCGCCCGCCCAGCAAGCCGACACGCTGGCTGCCCTGCACTGGGCGGCGAGCGAAATCGGCG